>WLKQ01000004.1 GCA_009701185.1 Actinomycetota bacterium
CGACAAGTCGCAGCTGCGATGATAAAAAGAGCGACGGTCGAGCGAGTATCTTTCCTCGCGCGAACCGCCGCTCAATCGTTAATCTCTTAATTACTGCTTTTCTTGCTACTTTTTGATGTAAGGATTACGCCTTCTTAGTCGCCCAGAAAATCTCTGCGATTTCATCAATCTTTGCGATTAATGAGTCAGCGACAGCAACGTCTTGAGTGCCCTTTGTGCCTGCAGCGCCAGCCAACTTTGTCGCCTCATTGAAAAGTGAGTGCAACTGAGGGTAGGCCTCAAAGTGTGGTGCCTTGAAATAATCGGTCCAGAGAACCCATAGGTGCTCCTTTACTTGATGCGAACGCTCTTCTTTAATTGCAACTGAACGTGAGCGGAAATCAGCGTCAGTATTTGCTGCATATTTTTCCATGCAGGCCTTTACAGAAAGAGCCTCAATCTTTGCTTGGGCTGGATCGTAAACACCACATGGAAGATCACAGTGCGCATAAACAGTTGTCTTTGGTGCAAACATGGTCAAATCTCCTTTACATATATTCGCATGAAACTTCTACTGGTGCCAGACTACCGTTCGTGAGCAAATTTGGCACAGTCGTGGTCTCGGGCAACTCAATGGCTCCTACGTATAACGATGGCGATTGGCTATTGGTTGCATGGCTGCCTGAAGCGCCAGATCGAGTCCCACTGGGCAGCATCGCCGTTATTGAACGCGACAATTACCCAGGAATCTTTCTTGTTAAGCGAATTCAAAAAGCACATGCAGGTAATTACTGGGTTGAGGGTGACAACAGTGAGAGCACAGATTCGCGAACATGGGGTTGGATCACACCAGCAGAAATAGTGGGTCGTGTTTTATTTAGGTACCGTAAAAAGAAAGTGTGACTAGCGAGTAAAAGCTTCTAGCATCAATGCTTTTTGCTCATCCTCATGCAAGTGATGATTTCCTGTTGCTGGAGATGCAGTTGCACGTCGAGAGACTCGACGCAAAATGCGAGATCCAAATCCATGTCCACCATGTTGCTCTGATGTGCGCAAGGCAATGTGAGACCAAGGGCCCTGATTTGCTGGCTCATCTTGAACCCACAATAAATTAGCGTCAGGGTGCTTATTAGCTTCGGCAACCATTTCATTGATTGGAAGTGGATAGAGAAGCTCTACGCGAACAATTGCAGTAGAAGTTTCACCAAGTTTTGTTCGCTCAGCAACTAGGTCGTGATAAACCTTGCCGGAACAGAAAATAACACGAGATGCATTTTTTACTGTCTCATCACTTATAACAGGTTGGAAATGACCACTTGTGAAATCAGAGATTGCTGATGCTGCAGCGCGCAGGCGCAGCATCGATTTAGGTGTGAAGATAATGAGTGGTCTGCGTGCTGGATTCTTCGCATGCCAGCGCAATAAGTGGAAATACGAGGCTGGATTAGATGGTTGTGCGACTGTCATATTCTGTTCTGCACAAAGCTGTAAATAACGCTCGATGCGTGCAGAAGAGTGATCTGGACCTTGTCCTTCATAACCATGTGGCAGCAATAGAACTAATGATGAACGCTCGCCCCACTTTTGCAATGCTGAGGAGATAAATTCATCAATAACTGTTTGCGCACCATTTGCAAAGTCACCAAATTGACCCTCCCACAGAACTAAGGCGTCATCACGCTCAACGCTATAGCCGTATTCAAAGCCCATTGCCGCGTATTCACTGAGCAATGAGTCAATAACAAAGAAATGGTTTTCATCTTGATTAAGGGCACGTAGCGGGGTCCACTCATTTCCATTTTCTTTATCAATAATGACCGCATGGCGATTGCTAAATGTTCCACGTCGCGCATCTTGGCCGGCAAGGCGAATTGAATAATCCTCTTTAAGAAGAGAACCGAAGGCCAACATTTCTCCAGTAGACCAATCGATTGTTGCATCGTTGAGTGATTCAACACGCTTGGCTAGCTGAGGCAAAAGCTTAGGGTGAACACTGAATCCTTCTGGAACCGCTAATTGAGTAGCTGCGATTTCGTGCGCCAAACTTTCGCTAATTGATGTAACGATTTCGTCGGCCTCTGGTGCAACCGGTGCCTTAAAGTTTGGATCGGTTTGAGTTTCAAGAGTATTTACTGCAGCAAAGACAGCTTCGAGTTGGGCTTGGTAATCGCGTGCGACTTCTTCTGCCTCTTCAGCGGTTATATCTCCTCGGCCAATCAGTGCCTCAGTGAATAGAGTTCTAGTTGATCGCTTAGCATCGATTAATTTATACATCAGTGGCTGAGTAAAGCTTGGCTCATCACCCTCATTGTGACCGCGACGGCGGTAACAGACCATATCGATGACTACATCTTTATTAAATGCTTGACGATATTCAAACGCTAAGCGCGCAATACGAACACATGCTTCAGGATCATCGCCATTGACGTGGAAAACTGGGGCTTGAATGATCTTGGCAAAGTCTGTCGAATACGTTGATGTGCGAGATGAGATAGGTGAAGTTGTGAATCCAACTTGGTTGTTAACCACAATATGAATTGTTCCACCAGTGCGATATCCGGCTAACTGTGAAAGCTGAAGTACCTCAGCATTAACCCCCTGGCCAGCAAAAGAGGCGTCGCCATGAAGCAAGACTGGAAGTACGGAGTATGCATTCTTAATATTTAGTTTGTCCTGCTTAGCGCGAACAATTCCCTCTAGAACTGGGTTTACAGCCTCTAAGTGTGAAGGATTTGCCGCCAAATAAATTTTGGTCGTTGCGCCAGAGATAGAAGTAAAGACGCCTTCAGTTCCTAAGTGGTACTTAACATCTCCAGAGCCTTGGACCTGGTTTTCAGCATAATGACCTTGGAACTCTTGAAAAATCTGTCCATATGACTTTCCTGCAACGTTGGCTAGAACATTTAAACGTCCACGGTGTGGCATTCCAATACAGACTTCATCTAATCCGCGATCGGCCGCACTAGAGAGAACCGCATCGAGCAATGGAATAACGGACTCTCCACCTTCGAGTGAGAAACGCTTTTGTCCAACAAACTTTGTCTGCAAAAAAGTCTCAAATGCTTCAGCACTATTAAGTTTATAGAGCACCCGTAAATGTTCATCGTGAGGGAATTTATCGGGAGTTACTTCAACTCTTTCTTGAATCCACTTACGTTCTGCCGGATTCTCGATGTACATATATTCAACACCAACTGTGCGGCAATATGAATCACGAAGGATTCCAAGAATTTTGCGAAGTTGCATAAACTTTTGCCCACCAAAATCACCGGTGGCAAATTCGCGATCAAGATCCCAGAGAGTTAATCCATGAGTAACGACGTCGAGATCTGGGTGTGAGCGTTGCTTGTATTCCAACGGATCAATATCTGCCATCAAGTGCCCGTGCGTGCGATAAGCCGCAATGAGCTGCTGAATTCGTGCAGTTTTGTTAATCTGATCATCTTTAGCAAATTCAAAGTCTTTAGCCCAACGGATTGGCTCATAAGGGATTCGTAGTGCTGAGAAAATCTCATCGTAGAAGCCTTCTGCGCCAAGCAAATACTCATGCATGCGGCGTAAGAAATCACCAGACTGTGCGCCTTGAATTACGCGGTGATCGTAGGTGCTTGTGAGGGTGACAACTTTACTAATTGCCATTCGAGCCAAAGTTTCATCACTTGCACCGTGGAATTCAGCTGGATAATCCAGTGCTCCAACGCCAAGAATTAAGCCCTGCCCTTGTACTAAGCGTGGAACTGAATGAACAGTGCCGATAGTTCCAGGGTTTGTAATGGACATCGTTGTTCCAGCAAAATCTTCAACCGTTAAAGCCCCTGTGCGAGCTTTTTTGATTACGGCTTCATAGGCACCCCAGAACTGTGCGAAATCTAAACCTTCGCAACCTTTTACTGAAGGAACTAAGAGTTGACGCGATCCATCTGCTTTAGCTAAATCAATTGCGATACCCAAGTTGATATGTTCAGGATGACCAACTGCGGGCTTTCCATCAAGATCGCCAAAGAAAGAGTTCATCTCTGGCATCGCTCGAACGGCTTTGATCATTGCATAAGCAATAATGTGGGTGAATGAAACTTTTCCACCGCGTGCGCGCTTCATGTGATTATTAATAACAATTCGATTGTCAATCATTAACTTGGCAGGAACTGCACGTACCGATGTCGCCGTTGGAACTGATAGTGATGCTTCCATGCTTTGAACGACACGAGCCGAAACTCCGCGGATTGGTTCAAGAGTTGAAGCACTTGGAGTTATTAACACTGGAACTGGTTTAACAATTGGATCAGCCGGTGTTGGTTGAGGCGTAGCTGTGTCTCTAACAATTGGTTGTTGAACTGGCGCGACGCTCGCAGGTGCAGCAGGTGTTGGTGCTGCAACTACATTTTCAACTGGTTGCGCTACTGCTGGCTTAGATGGTGTTAGTTGCTGTGCTTTTGGAACAGGTGGAACACCTTTAGACACTGGATTACTAGATGAAGCACTTGCTCCTGATTGCGAAGGAGCCGATCCTGGTTTATTGGTTTTAAAATACTCAATCCATGCTGGGTCAACAGAAGTTGGGTCTGCTAAATAATGCTCGTACATCTCATCGACGAGCCAATCATTTGCTCCAAAATCCTGTGCCGACACTGGCAAACTCCTTCTTGACCTGGATTACACCTAAGCCTATCGGCTGATATGCGTGCTCTGAAATCAAATACGGCCCTCACAGGGCGAGATAGGCCACAATTTCCTGGCCGTGGGACTTAAAAGTTAAAGCCGGCTACTCAGGAATGGCTCGAAGGGCTGCGACCAAAGTTGCTACTGCGAGCATGGCTAGAGGAACTGCCACTAGCCATAACCCTGCCTGAATTTGGTAGGAGACGACTCCGAGAGCAATTAAATTCGCGAGCACCGCGGGTGAGCGGCCAAAGTATTTTCCTCGACGATATCCGATTGCAGAAGCGGCCAAACCGCCACTACCTAATACTGCAAATAGGAGATCACCGAGCAGTGGCTTGAATTCAAAAGTATCTGCAGTCGCCGTTAGGACAATCAGCCAGATTCCGAGTCCAGCAATGATCGCTGATTCAAGTGCGAGTAGGGATGCCACTACGGCGCGGGCCTTAGCTGCCTTGGAAGAATCTTGTGCCATGGAAGAAAGATTAACTCATGAGAAGAATTATCTAACGCAATACTTTTGAGATGTCAGCTGAAAACTCGGGTAATCGCGGTTTTGACGGTACACGCTGGTAATCTCGACAAATGGCGACAGAGCGATACTCGGTTCACGAAGCGGAACTCTTGGCAAAGAAATACGCCAAGATCACCAGCGAGAAATCGTTCGCTCAGACCTTTTGGCGCGATGTCTTCCAGCAACTTTGTGGAGTAGATGACCTGTTGGCGACAGGTATCGAATTCGAATATCCAGTGCGTTCCCACGAATCGGGAACCATCAAATTCATCGACGTTCTTTGGCCCGGTGTTGTTCTGGTCGAACACAAGTCGGCTGGACAAAGTCTCGACAAGGCAGAGCAACAGGCACGCGACTACCTGATTTCGCTCGAAGCGGCAAAACGCCCACCAGTCATCATCCTCTCTGACTTCGCCAAGTTCCGAATTGTCGAAGTTCTCGCGGGCAAGAGTGTGGAGTTCGCACTCGGCGATCTTCCTCAAAATATTGGACGCTTTGAAGCCATCATTGGTGATGCTGGCATTGGTGCTTCACGAGTTGAAGTAGAAGCTGATACCAAGGCAGCGAACCTGATGTCTGAACTTTTCGTTCAGTTCGAGAAGGCTGGCTATACAGGGCACGAAGTTTCCGTTTTCTTGGTTCGCATTCTCTTCTTACTTTTCGGCGACGACACCGCGATGTGGCGTCGGACCGATAAGGGGCTTTTCAGCGATGTAGTAAATAACTCCTCTGACGATGGAAATGGACTCGGCGCAATTCTTCAAGAGTTGTTTGTAACTTTGAATACGGCGCGAGAAAATCGACCATCAACACTTTCAGATTCAATGTCGGGATTTCCCTATATCAACGGTGGGATTTTCGCTGAGCAACTTCCCAACTTCAACTTCAACAAATCGATGCGAAGCGCACTCGTGGCAGCAACCCAATACGACTGGTCGACTATCAGCCCTGCGATTTTCGGTTCTCTCTTTCAGAGCGTTCGCGATGCTGAAACTCGTCGAGAGATGGGTGAGCATTACACATCCGAAACGAACATTCTTCGTTGTATCAACGACCTTTTCCTAAACGATTTCTACACTCGCCTCCATGAGTCGTGGGATTCACCTCAGGCTCTCAAATCGTTTCGTATGGAGTTGGGTCAATACATCTACCTAGACCCCGCTTGCGGTTCCGGTAACTTTCTCGTGGTCGCATACAAGCGAATGCGCGACATAGAACTAAGAATCATTGCCAGACTTCAGGAGTTGGATAACAACCGCGCCCAACTTCAGTTGGATGGTTCGCTCGGGTTACAAGTTCATCTCGGTCAGTTCCACGGTATCGAGATTGATGAGTGGAGTGCCTCTATCGCGCGTGTTGCGATGTTCCTTGCTGACCATCAAGCGAACCTTGCTCTGGAACAGATCACTGGTTCCGCGCCGAATCGTTTTCCGCTTACTGAATCAGCGGTTATCGTAAATGCGAATGCGTTGAGAACTGATTGGGAAACAGTCTGCCCAATGAATAAGAACACTTTCATAATGGGAAATCCTCCTTTCTTTGGCACGTATTTACTCTCAGACGAACAACGAGAAGACACGCAGTTTGTCTGGAATGGGCAAGATGTTGGAGGCCGCCTCGATTTCGTAGCAAATTGGTTTGTGCTAGCCGCACGACAGGTTGCTACAAAAGGTGGGCGTGTAGCCCTAGTAAGCACAAACAGCATCTCGCAAGGCGTTCAGCCAGCAACACTCTGGAAAGAATCCAGTATGAGAAATGTCAAAATTGATTTCGCTCACCAAACATTCAAGTGGCAAAACGATGCGAGTGGCGTGGCAGCCGTTCACGTGGTCATAATTGGATTCTCTGCCAGAAGTTCAAGCAACGCAGAATGTAACTTGTGGACTTATCCAGATATCAAAAGCTTGCCCGTTCTTCGAAAAGTATCGAATATAAATGCGTATCTAGTCGATGGCCCAGACATACTCATCGAAGCTCGCACGAAACCACTCAACCCAGATGTAAGCCCGATGCTAAAAGGTAGTGGGCCAACGGATGGCGGTTTCTTGAGTGATATAAACGCTGAGGAAGCAGCAGAGATTCGTAAGACCGATCCAATTGCTGCGAAGTATCTTCGGAGATTTGTAGGAGCGCGCGAACTCATTCACGATGTTGAACGCTGGTGTCTCTGGTTAGCCGAGGCCGAACCTGCGGACGTCCGTGCTTCGAAGGAAATCACCGCGCGTTTGGAATCAGTCAAGCAAATGCGCTTAGCAAGCAAGAAGGCTGCGACTCGAGACCTCGCTCGCACTCCACATCTCTTCGAACATAACGTTCAGCCAAGCACGACATATATTGCTGTTCCTCGACATAGTTCGGAAGACCGGGAATACGTTCCCATGGCTTACTTCGACAACTCAGTGGTCGCAAGTGATGCGCTATCGATTATCCCTGACGCGCCATTATGGGTATTCGCAGTTTTACAGTCTCGCCCCTTCAATGTCTGGAACAAGACAGTTTCCGGTCGTATCAAAAGCGATACGCGAATCAGCAACACAATTACCTACAACACTTTCCCATTCCCAGAACTGAATTCCGACCTGCGCAACAAACTCACCGAGTCCGTGAATGCGGTTCTCAATGCTCGTGAGAAATACAAAGACAGTTCGCTTGCCGATCTGTATGAATCAACGAGTATGCCTGCTGAACTCAGCAAGGCGCATATGAATCTGGATTCAGATGTCCTTGCTGCTTACGGTCTCAAATCAGATTCAAGCGACGCAGATATTCTTGAGACTCTTTTCTCCAGTTACGCGAGCCAAGCGAATCAAAAGTAGTTTTACTCTTTACGGGTTCTAGGTAGGTCGCTAGATTGTCGTTTTATGACCCGACAATCCAAAAGTCGGGGAAATACCCGTTCGGCTGTGGGAAGTTCCCTCACATCCACCTCGTGAGCGTAAACTACTCTCAATAAATTCGTCTCTAAATAAATTTCACTATAATTTTAAAACACTACATTTTTATGAAATTAAGCAGCACTTTCCTCACGCTCTGATTGACTAGAAGCAGGAGAAGCAACCTCTAGTTGCGAAGGCAACTGTTGAATTGGCGCAGTGCGTGCAGCAACTTCAACTGCCGTTGGACGACCAGCCTTGCGCTTGCGAGCGATGATGCGACCATCTTCAAATAGTTCACCACCCCACACACCTGCCGGCTCTTGACGCGATAGCGCACCCTCTAAACATTGTGTGCGCACGGGGCATCCACCACAGAGTGATTTCGCTTCGGCAACTGCCAACTCATCATCAGAGAAGTACATCTCAGGATCTGCAGTGTGGCATGGCAAATTAAATGATGACCCATCGCTATAGGTGCCAGTTACGGCATCCAAACCGATCTTCTCATCTGCCCAGCCTGGTACTAGTAGTTCGCTGAAGAGAACGCTCATCGTCCTCACCTCTTCTCTCTGTTGGCTAACACTTTCGATGTTAGGTGCTGCTCCGGTTGTTCCTAGTTAGTAGTTAGTTTTTTCGGGTAATGAAAAAGGGCCCGAATCCTTTGTGGATTCGAGGCCCTTGGCTTCTAGTTCTTATTCGATGTTATCGAGTAGAACCCCAAGTGGCCTCTTGTCCGGCATAGAAAGCGGCGTAAAACGCTGGCTTTGCGGTATGCCAAGTTGAAGGCTTATTGGTTGTATGAGCAGAAGGAATCACAGCAGAGCGCAGTGCGCTTGCTGATACGAATGATGCGTTAGACATATTCGTTCTCCCTTTCAACTCATCATCATTTCGCCAAAGAAATGAATGAGTGGCAAGGGTAAAGCATGGGGCCGCCTGTATGCAAGTTAATTAGATAAGCCCGTATTACTAAGCAGTAATACTGTATTTACGCGGGGATAAGGCCAGCTTCAATGAGAAAACGTGAAGGTTTGCCGCGATAACTCAGGTGAAGATCTACCTTTGCCCGTGTGATTCCTACATAAAACAAACGGCGCTCTTCATCGATTGAAGCTTGATCATTACTTGTAGAACTATTTTCAAGTGGCAAAAGACCTTCGCTGACGCCCATCAAAAATACTCGTTCCCATTCAAGACCTTTAGCTGCATGCAAAGTCGCCAACGTTGTTACTGGCATCGTTGGCGGATTATTTTGTTGAACCCGGTCCTCGAGTTCGCGCAAATATGTACGCAAATTCTTTGGAGTAAAACCACTATCTGCATCAAGTTCACGCGCTAAGTGCAGCAGCGCGGCAATTCCATCGATGTGTGCGCCCGTTAAAAAGGGTTGAGCTAAAGTGCGCAATTCATCCAGCCATGAAACTCCTTCAGTAGGTATAACTGAAGCGTTACGAACTAGCTTAAGGAACTCGCGAACATCAGGGCGATCAAAGAAGCGCTCACTGTTTCGAATTTGATAGGGAAGTTTTGCTGCGTTCATTGCACGTTCAAGCGTATTAAGTTGGCTATTAGTGCGGGCCAGAACTGCAATCTCTTGGGCTTGTGCGCCTTCACTTAATAACTGCTTTATCCACTCAACTATGCCGGCAATTTCACCACTCTCATCCTTAAAGGAATCTACAGATGGTTTATCACCGTGATCATTGAGTGCGACAAGCTCTTGACCCATCTGAGCTTTACGTAAAACACTGTTCGCCATAAATGTAATTTCAGGAGTTGATCGATAACCCGTAGTTAAACGAACAACCTCGGCCTCTGGAAAACGATTGGTAAATGAGTTTAAGAAGACTGGAGTAGCACCTGCAAAAGAATAAATCGTCTGTGCGGGATCACCGACGACACAGATTTCTTGACGCGAGCCCAACCATGCGTTAATTAACCGCTGCTGCAGGGGGGAAATATCTTGGTACTCATCGACTGTGAAGAAACGGTACTGATCCTGCACGCGTTCGCGAGCTTCGCGCTCTTGTTCAATCATTGCGGTGGTCAGCAGCAATACGTCTTCAAAATCCATCGCGCGCTCTTGGTGCTTGACTGATTCATAAGCGGTATAAACCTTGGCGATTTGTTCAGCGTTAATACGTGGCTTAGTTGGACGCTTGCTCAGTTCGGCCAAGTAGTCGGCTGGGGCAACTTGAGAAACCTTGGCCCACTCGATTTCAGATGCAATATCGCGCATTAAATCGCGCGAGGTAAGAGATAGTTCGCCAGTTAGTTCAGCGCGCTTAATCGCCTCAGTAATAAAACTCGTTTTCGTTGTAATCAAATCAGGAGTGCGACCACCAAAAACTTGAGGCCAGAAAAACGTTAACTGCTTTAAGGCTGCCGCGTGGATTGTGCGGGCGGCAACGGATGGAACGCCTAGAGAGCGAAGACGCATACGCATCTCCCCTGCAGCGCGGGCCGTAAAAGTAAGCGCTAAAACCTTATGTGGATCCATAACTCCTATGGCTGCCGCGTATGCGATGCGATGCGTGATTGCGCGAGTCTTACCTGTACCAGCACCAGCGATAACACACACTGGACCACGAGTCGCTAGCGCTACTGCGCGTTGCTCATTATCAAGGGCTTCTAGTATCTCTTCGGCGCGAATGTCGTTGGTCAATTTCTCCACGACTCCCCACCGCTTAAATCTTTAACGGTGTAACCAGCTTTAGATGTGTACCACCCTGTAATCATTTTGCGTGCAACCGAAATTGTCGGTGGCAATAATAAATCTCCAGTGGCAACTGCGGTTTTCATTTCATCACGGCTAAACCAGCGTACTTCAACGATTTCTGCGCCATCTGGCTTAGCTGCTTCTGGATGATCAGTGATGGCTTCAAATGCAATCATGATTGAGGCTGGAAATGGCCAAGCTTGAGATCCTAAATAATTTATGTCGTTACAGTACACATTTGCTTCTTCGAAAACCTCACGTGATACACACTCTTCGAATGACTCTCCTGGCTCAACAAATCCAGCGAAGGTTGAAAAGCGTTTTTCGGGCCATATCGCTTGGTGGCCAAGCAAAATTCGATCCTCTGCATCTTTTACTAAAACGATTACTGCGGGATCTGTACGTGGGTGATGTTGTGAAGAATCTTCGACGCACACGCGAACGCTTCCACCTAAATCTGCAACAGTTTCTGCTCCACACCTAGAACAACGAGGGTGCGACTTATGCCAATTGCTTAAACCCACAGCATGCATCGCAACCGTTAATTCGATTTCACTTAACTCTGAACCAACGGCACGTAGGGTCTTAAATCCATCAAACTTTATTGCTTCATCGGCGGGCTCATTGATCCATGATGTGCGCCATGCAAAAAATGCTTGACCACCATCGCGAGCTTGACCTAAGAAATATCGCTCACCTGTTTCAAAGGATGCAGCCAAAAACTCGACAGTATCGGCGTCAAGGAATCGCAAACCACTATCGCCAGCACCAATATGACCATCGATGATCGGCAGGATTGCTGCACTCTTCCACAGCAGGGCTAAAGCATCGCCATCGCTGCGCAGGTGACTGGCTCGATCGATGGGCGAAAGGGATTGGTTTCTAGCGCTCATTAAGTCGCTCAGACTACTAGCATCGCCCCATGCGCCTAACATCGTGGAATTTGCTGCACGGAGAAGCGATGCCGCCTGATAAAAACGCTGACAACGCCGCCTTGCTGGAAGCTGAAATCAGCCATCTAGACAGTGACGTGATTGGGCTGCAAGAAGTCGATTATTTCTTAGCGCGCTCGGGCAACCATAATCAAGTGGCCAACGTTGCAGACATGATGAGCGCTGCACATTGGGCTTTTGCGCCATCACTGATGGGCTCTCCCGATGAGGATTGGCGCAATCCAGATCACAATGATGACAAATTAATAACAGAAAAAAGTGACGTATCACTTCCTGGTTATGGAATAGGCATAGTCTCAAAAATCCCGGTTCTTTCATGGCACCGTTTAGATTTAAAGGGATCACCTGTCGGGGTCATGATGGCTTTTCCTGTCGATGGAAAGTTAAAACGTTTTTATGTCCGAGATCATCCACGAAGTGCAGTTGGTGCAATTCTAGATAATGGTTGGTTAGTCATTAATACACATCTTTCATTTGTCCCCTTCTTTAATCTAGTGCAGCTGATAAAAATTAAACGGTGGTCACATACGTTAGGCGTAAGGGACAAATCAAAGATTGTCATAATGGGCGATCTCAATATTCCATTTGTGCGAATCGTTAAAGGTTTTACATGGAAATCATTGGCGACCCAAAAGACTTTCCCAAGCTGGGGGCCAAAAGTGCAGATTGATTATTTTCTTTCTCAAGGAGTACATCCTGGTGATGTAGTACATACTGCATACCCACACTCTGGAATGAGTGATCACTTACCGCTGCAGATTGAGGTTAATTAATCCTGTTCATCTAAACGTGAAATCAGTGCAACGAGTGCATCCTCATCAAGCAAATCTGCAGGTCGATCGGTAACTGACGTTGGAACATAGTGAAAAGCTGCACTGACATTTGAAATATCGGCTCCAGATAATTTAGCCCACGCCAATCGATACATAGCTAATTGAATTGCAGCAGATTGGCCTAACTTCTTAGAACCTGTTTTCCAGTCAATGACCTCAAAGCCTGTAGAAGTGGCATAAACGGCATCAATTCGGCCTCGAATAAGGACCCCAGCAATAGTGGTTTCAAAGGGAACTTCAACGCGCACCGGAGTGCGATTGGCAAACTCGCTAGATAGCCACGCCTTTTTTAGATCCTCTAACTGTGAATCATCCTCAAGTGGATCTAAATAATCTAAGTACTCATCACCAAATAGCGTCGCAGCATCTATGAATTGACGCTCCACCCATAAGTGAAATGCAGTTCCTCTGCGCGAGTATTGATCTTGCCCACGAGGCATTGGTCTGCGGATATTTAACGCTAACTCGTGTGGATTCTCATGTAGTGCCACCAATGTAGATGTTGATAAACGAGGTGGAAGGGCAACATTGGTAATGCCAACATTTCGTTGGTGTTGTTCGGTAATGAGCGCTTGTGCATCATTAATCCACGATGCAATCCTCTGATCAGTGGAATCGGCTAAGTCATGGGCAGCACTCTGTGCAACGAGTGCAATAGCTTCATCAAATGCAGTTCGTCGATCTCCCAGTGGATCAAAAGGCCACGTCGCACTCATGGGATTTTCAAGCGTTGGATTTTCGGCATCGGCATCTGGTGCTGGTGCATCGGAAACCATCAGACCGCCTAAAGCGCTTGCAACTTCTGCGATCAGATAAAAAATCTCACTCGGCTCAACGGCTTTTGCGCCATCTCGCCAACGCGATGTTGTACAGATTAAATGGGATTTGGCGCGAGTGACTGCCACATAGGCAAGACGCATTTCTTCGCGCAATTTGATGTTCTCAACACATAAACCGCCATAGGCCTTAATAACTTTTGCTGCTTCGCTGTTTTTAGTTACGCCATGCAAAGAAAAGACTGGAAGTTCTTTAGCATCCCCACGCAAAGGAAATGGAATATGTTTTTCATTCTTTATCCAGTTATCCGGATCGGTCGTGTTGCTACCTGGAAAGGTTCCTTGTGCTAAACCGGGGACTGCCACGACATCCCATTCTGCGCCTTTGGCCATATGGATAGTCAAAATCTGCACTACATCACTGCGAATTTCAGGTGCGCCAGCCTTGAGACCGCCTTCGGCATCGGCGGCGATATCTAGCCAATCAAGAAATGCGGTGATACTTCCACCGCTGCGTTCAAATTTCGTTGCTTCATCGAGGAAGCGATCCAGATGCCTGCGCGCAGTTGAGGAGCCATCGCGCAGAGTTATCTCGCTCTCTAACGTTAAGTAGCTTTCAATCTCGCTAATCACATCGCTGATTTGACCACCTGCGCGCGAACGAAGACGTCGCAGGTCACCAGCAAAACGTACCAAGCGCTGATAACCAACATCACTGAACTCTGATTTCTTGGCAGAATGGATTTCATCTAACGCATCGATAATTGAGCCGCTAAATTGATCATCGGCTTCGAGTTGTTCAGGATTTCCTGCAGCAATCTTTTTAATAAAACTCTTCGAATCGGCGTGTAGTGTTTTTGCACGTTCTCGGCTAAATGCCCCGAGCGCCGCAATATCTCGTGGACCAAGGTTTATTCGTGGTCCAGTTAAGTGACGCATCACTGATGATCCAGCATCGGGGTTGGTAATAATTTTTAGGAGTGAAACAAAATCGGCAACTTCTGGAACGTGGATCAATCCACCAATACCAATCACTTCAACTGGTAGACCTAAATGACGTAATGCATTCTCTATCGCAGTAATTTGTGCACGCTTCCGCACTAAGACAGCTGCAGTTTTCCCAGAGGTAGGAGACCAGTTTGCGTTGATGTACTCGGCAACTGCTGCCGCTTCAGCATCGATAGTTTCAAATATTCCATAAGCGATTTCGCCTTTGCCGGCGTTAGGGCGAGCCTCTAACTGGACTACTTGCTGCCCACCATCTGATTTAATCTTTTCACTAATACGATTTGCTGCAGCCAAAATCGTGGCATCGTTTCTAAACGTGCGCGGTAATGTGAATAGCTCTTTGCCGCTTTGCGCCTCTGCTTTAGGAAAATACGAAGTGAAGGATGCCATGGTGCCGGCCGAGGCCCCACGCCAGGTATAAATAGCCTGCGACGGGTCTCCCACGGCCATTACGGGATGTCCGCCGCCATAGAGCGATGACAACATTCGCACCTGGGACTGCGAGGTATCTTGATACTCATCAAGTAAAACAACTCGATACTTACCTCGTTCTAGCACCCCAACATCGGCAAAATTTTGAGCAATGTCGGCAGCCAGTGACATCTGATCATCAAATGAGAACTCTCCCGCAGCTCGACGTCGTTGCATAAAGGCTTCCACCATCGGTAAGAGTGAATTTCTTTGGAGCATCGCTCGATGTACTGCCCGAACTTCATCATTAGGCGCTCCAGCGAGCATGTCTAACTCCTGCATAATCTCTTCACCTATTGCTTGAATATCGGTGCCTGAGACTTGGTGCTCCATCATTAACTTTGAGAGTCCCAATAAATCTTTTATAACGGTGCTAACAGCGCTTTGATTACGATATGAATCATCAGACCAGTTTCGAACTACATCAGATGCGATCTGCCAGATTGCCGCCTCACCCAAAGGCTCCGCATCGGCATCAAAGCCACAACGTATTGCATGCTCACTTAACAATTTACCTGCATATGAGTGATACGTCGTAACTGATGTAGCAGTCGAGGTAATGTGTTTGAACTCAGCCAACGCCGAAAGTTGACGTAAGCGTTTGCGCACGCGCACAGATAACTCGCCCGCTGCTTTACGAGTAAAAGTTAAACCTAAGATTTGATCTGGAGTAACAAAACCATTAGCCACCAAATACAAAACACGATTGCTCATAGTCTCGGTCTTACCCGAACCCGCTCCAGCAATGACAACAGCTGGCTCTAAATCACTGCTGATGATTTCCGATTGGTGTTCTGTAACAGGTGCAATGAATTCACCAGCTTTGAGATTCTTCTGCAGCAAGGCGATGATCTGTTCGGGTGAGTACTGGGCATCTAGACTCATGAAATCACCGTCCGTCCATCGCTTTGAACTGGACAGGATTTACGCACTGGGCAGCCTTTACAGCGCTTATTGATAGTTGCAAAGAAGGTGGCCGCGCCCATTCCATCTGCGATCTCATTGAGTTGAGTCTTAACCTCTTCTAAATCAATACCGTGTTGAGGGCGAATCGTCGCACTAGCTGCATCGGTGCCTAAATACACAAGCTCTGCACCGGCACTGACCTGGCCTTGGGTGAAACCACCCTCTGCAATGCCAACTTGATAACTCTTTAACTGTAGATTCTCTTTTGCATCTTTATTGCTGATTGCACTGCCACCAGTTTTAAAATCGATAATAAAGAGTGAACCATCGGCTTCGACCTCTAATCGATCGACACTTCCCTTAATACGTGCACGGCCAAGAGTTACATCAAATCGCATCTCGGCATCAACAACCGTGCGCGTGGTTTTACTGTGATAGTCAACGAATTTCTTGAGCATCGTTACTGCGTTCTCTAAATGTGAAGCGCTAACCCAACCAGAATCTGGATCAATAAGTTTCCATGAGCTACTTAGATGTGAAATCAAGTCTTCTTGGGTTGTTCCTGGCTCCTGAACCATCTTTGCAGCAAAGGCGTGAATCGCTGAACCTAAAACTTGTGCAGTGCTATCACCATCGGTGCCACCATTATTTTGTAAAAACCATTTTACGCCGCACTCAACAAAAGACTCTGCGCCACTTGGTGAAACAATAACTTCCTTATCCGCATCGATGACAGGTGCATCGGTGCTAATTGGCACAGAACCAACCCATGATGCAGGATCAGCTAAGTAGATTCCATTCTCACTCAACCGCTTTAACAGTGCCGCCGCCTCTTGTGCATGTGGACCATGCAGCTGTGAGCGAAGTTCTGCCACTAAGGCCGGCGCGGTTATAGGTCGCGGCACATCGGTGAGCTCTGGTTCAGCAAGGTCAGTCTTGTTGACCATCACTTCAATGTGTTCAAAGAATACGGATGGTTCCTCGTCATCTCGCTGCACAGCGGTGACGAATAATGATTGTTTGGCGCGGGTTAGAGCCACATGAAAGAGCCGGGCCTCGTCCTGCATTAAACCGCTTGCCGCAATCACATCTAGCTGATCCCGAGGAATATCGGGGTTACGTTGGCGCTCTACTAAACGTTCGGCACCTAAAAGTGAAGAGCGCTGCTTTAAGTTCGGCCATGTTCCTTCTTGTAATCCGGCAACTGCAACTAAATCCCACTCGCGGCCCTTTGCGCTGTGCACTGTAAGGATTTCTACAAAATCAGGGCGAACACCTTTTGCAGTAATCACATCACCGGCAATATCTTCCGTTGCAATCTCAGCAATAAAAGCCGCTGGGCCAGAAAGTGGGAAGCGCTCTGAATATCGAGCCGCACTTTCAAACAACTGCATCATCGCATCTAAGTCACGGTCAGCGGCCGCTCCCCGCACTCCAGGTCGAAGTGATTGCGTGCGCCATGCATGAGCTAGTTTTTGCCCATCACTTGTTACCGCGTTATCCCATAACGCCCACAATAAATCATCGGCAGTTGCAGATTTATTTCTGGCAACCGCGCGGCCTTTTTCTAAAAGGGCATGGACTCGAAGAATTGAATCTGCACCTTCAATAAATAGTTGTCCATCATCGATTGCATCCACTAACAACTGAGTCCCAGAACGTTCATCGCCATCAACGCGAGCGGCAATCATGGCTCGACGGATTCGACGTAGTGAAATTGAATCAGCTCCACCAAACTCGCTCATGAGTAAGCGCTCAGCTGTATCTAAATTAAGTGGCTGAGCCTTTATTGCAACGCGCGCTAATAATAGAAATGGAGCGATTGCCGGATTGCCAGCTAATGCTTGTAGCTCGCTAGCAACTGGAATGCCAACATAAGAAAAAGCTCGACGTAATGCCGATGCAGTGACGCCTGGGTTGCGCAGAATGACAGCCATATTGCTATAGGAAATACCTTCACGCAGATGGGCGCTTCTAAATTGATGGGCAATAAAAGCCGCCTCTTCAGCGCCAGATCTGAAGCGATTAACGGCCACTGAGCCCTCATTCTCGTTGCCACAGCTGCGTTTACGAGTTACGGGTGAGCCCTTAATACTCTGTACATATGCATGGCCCACATCAAAGATTGTGCTCGCACTTCGAAAACCTGTATTTAAAATAATTTCATGTTCACGATAGGGGTCAAGGGCTGCAGATAAACCATCGGGATCGGCACCTCGGAATCGACCGACTGCACTATCGGCATCGGCGCAGATAAGTACATCCTGTCCAACCAACATGGATATCAATGCGCGCTGTGCTGGATCACTCTCTTGAAACTCATCGACCATAATCGTTGTAAATCGTTCACGTAATTTTGCCAACACATCTGGATTATTGTGCAGGTGCAAAGTTGCTCGTGAGACTAACTCCGATGGATCGATTCGCATCTTGGCATCGCTTGCACTAATTTCGCGCATCACCATTGAATTGATGTAGCGCTGCCAAAACTTTGCAGCGGCAAGCCAGAATTTTTCGCCTTCGCTTTCACCCAGCTTTTCTAACTGCGCAGGATTGATACCACGCTCTGATGCGCGCAGAATTAAATCGCGAAGTTCGCGAGCAAATCCATGTGTTGTTAAAGCTGCATGTAAATCTGCCGGCCACTCTTTATATCCATCGGCAATATCACCTGCAAGTAGCTCTTTGATGTGACTCTCTTGCTCTGGTCCACTTAATAAAATCGGCTCAGGATCTTGGCTATGAGCTTTCATTTTGATTATTGAAAACGCTAACGAGTGAAACGTACGCGCCAGTGGTTCAAACATTGTCTTAGTCGTACGCAGAGCAACTGCATCGCGTAACTGCGATGCACGTTCGCGCCCATAAGTCAGAAGCAGAATTGAATCTGGATTCTGCCCCTCGTTAATTCGCGACAATGCAGCTTCAATAAGTACCGTAGTTTTGCCCGTACCTGGTCCGCCTTGAATAACCAAGGGTGAGCCCCGATGTGCGACAGCGGCAGTTTGATCAGCAGAAAGCGTAAGTGAGGTTTGCGCAGCGCTCGAGCGCACAAGGTTGAAGCTGTCAGTACTCACAGAGCCAATTCAACCGCAGTGGGCTGACAATGTGGCTTAATTGATACGGATGGCTTCAGAGCAAGCCCTGGAGTGGGATTAACTACTCCATTTCTCGTAATCGCTGTCAGCAGAACATGAGAGAAGCACGCGGCAGATTACCCCAGGCTTTTTATTTGCAATGCTAACAAATTGACCCAATGAATTTACAATTGGTGCGCTTAGAGACTCCAATACCTTTCCAGAAATCCAGATTGTATGTATATCTGTATCTTCTCCGGAATTTATATTATTGAGAATGCCATATCCAATAGATCCAGCTGGCCATTCATCGCCACCACGTGTTATCGAGATAAGAAATGCTCCGGTTACTGGCTCATCCCCTGCTGGAGCGAGCGTATTAACCACACTCTTGGTTGCAATCATAGCTAAACCATTTTCACTATCTACGGTTGCTACGAATCCAACGATCACATTATCGTCTTGAGTAACATCTATAAATTGTCCGTCACAGTCTGCTACAGCGTCATAAGCGGTGATGAGCGCACCCTTAAAACCTTTGGCTTTTAGGGCTGCAGATAAAGTAACGCTGATTCCTGTACCTGTAGAGAAAGTTCCACCGCAATCAATTGTGTAGGTCGCTTCGAGTAAACCTGGAATCAAGCTCTGTACCAAAGCAATTGTGTCTGATGGACTAGTCCCATCTTTACCGTCAATACCATCTCTACCATCAACGCCATCAACACCGTCAACACCGTCAACACCGTCAACACCGTCAACACCATCTTCACCGTCTAAGCCATCTAAACCATTGGCTCCAGCCGGACCTGCGGGACCAATTGGTCCAGTTAAACCTGTAAGTCCAGCTAAACCGGGAAGACCATCGCGACCATTGACGCCATTAATTCCATTAATCCCATCAACTCCACGAGCACCGAGTGCGAGTTGTGTATTTCCCTTTGGGCAGGTCAACGTTCCCGGATATGTAATTGCCTTTGTTGTCTTATTTACGCACAGGATATAACCGGTTTGAGGAGTATTAGATACACCCGCACCAGAGGCGATTCCAGCAATCGCTATCAGCGGAACTATTAACGCAGCGAGTAAGTGGCTTCGAGAAAATCGTGTGGTCAGGTTTAATTTCATAGCGTGAATATAACCAGACGAATTACCGCAGACAAGAGTTTTGAGCGTAGTTTTCACACCCTTGGATCTGACAATTGGCTAGCTAACAGGCTTTAAACGTTCTGGTTGGCCTTCTTGGCGCGGGCAGTTGTACGGGCGCGCTCGTTACCATCAAGGACCACCTTGCGGATTCGAACTACGGCCGGAGTAACTTCTACGCACTCATCTTCGCGACAGAACTCCAAAGCACCTTCCATGTTCAGCTTCTTAGGCGGAATCAAACGCTCTGATTCATCAGTACCTGAAGCGCGCATGTTAGTAAGCTTCTTTTCGCGAACACAGTTAACGTCCATGTCATCGCTGCGAGAGTTCTCGCCAATAACCATACCTTCATAAACTTCATCGCCTGGTTCAACGAAAATGCTTCCGCGATCTTGCGTTCCATACAGTGCGTATGACGTAACGGTTCCCATGCGATCTGAAACAAGTGAACCTGTTCCGCGTGTACGGATATCTCCGTGCCATGCCTCGTAACCATCGAATACGTGGTGGAGCAAACCTGTGCCGCGAGTTTCAGTTAAGAACTCAGTACGGAAACCAATAAGTCCACGTGAAGGTACTTTGTAGTCAAGACGAATCCAGCCAGTGCCATGGTTAACCATCTGCTCCATGCGTCCCTTACGAAGTGCCATCAACTGAGTAAGCACACCGAGATATTCTTCAGGTGCATCAATTGTTAAGCGCTCCATCGGTTCGTGAACTTTGCCATCGATCTTCTTAATAACTACCTGTGGCTTACCAACAGTTAATTCAAAACCTTCGCGCTTCATGATTTCAACAAGCACTGCAAGCTGAAGCTCTCCACGACCTTGAACTTCCCAAGTATCTGGACGCTCTGTTGTTAATACACGCAATGACACGTTACCAACGAGCTCGGCATCAAGGCGGCCCTTAACTTGGCGTGCAGTAAGTAGTTTTCCACTCTTGCCAGCAAGAGGTGAAGTATTAATACCAATAGTCATCGAAATCGATGGCTCATCAACAATAATCAATGGCAATGCATGTGGGTTTTCGTTATCGGCAAGCGTTTCACCCAAAGTAATTGTTTCAATTCCAGCTACCGCAATAATGTCGCCGGGATGGGCTTCAAGGGTAGGTACGCGCTCTAGGGCTTCAGTAATTAATAGCTCTGAAATCTTTACGCGCTCTGTGGTTCCATCAGTCTTGATCCATGTGACGTTCTGACCCTTTTTAATTACACCTTCGCGCACGCGGCATAAAGCTAAGCGGCCAAGAAATGGTGAAGAGTCAAGGTTAGTTACGTGAGCCTGCAGTGGTGCACCTTCGTGATATTCAGGTGCTGGAATTGCAGAGAAGATAGTGTCAAATAAAACATCTAAGTTTTCTTCTTCAGGCATTCCACCATCTGCTGGACGCTTCAGTGATGCACGGCCAGCTTTAGCCGATGCGTACACAACTGGAAACTCAATCTGTGTTTCATTGGCATCGAGATCTAAAAATAGTTCGTACGCTTCATCGACAACTTCTGCGATACGTGAATCGGGACGGTCAACTTTATTGATAACTAAAATAACTGGCAGATTCTTCTCTAGCGCCTTGCGCAAAACGAAACGTGTTTGAGGCAACGGACCTTCAGATGCATCGACCAACAAGATAACGCCATCGACCATTTCTAATCCGCGCTCTACTTCGCCACCAAAATCGGCGTGGCCTGGTGTATCAATAATGTTAACAATTGTGTCGCCACGCTTTACCGCAGTGTTCTTCGCAAGAATCGTAATTCCCTTTTCGCGCTCTAGATCCATTGAATCCATCATGCGCTCTTGGCCTTCGCCCTGCTTCTTGTATGCAGCAAAAGCACCTGACTGCCACAACATCGCATCAACTAATGTTGTTTTACCGTGGTCAACGTGCGCAATGATGGCAACGTTACGTAGGTTCTCGCGCTTTTTAAGCGGCAGGTCTTTAAGGTGTGCTTGAGTCTTGGCCACGAAAACTACTTTCCTAAGGAAGCCAGCCGTTATCAGGCCTTGCCTCTATCCAACGATTTGGGTATTTCTGAGGCCAAGTCACCGGCCGCACGTGGTTATTCTACCTTTGGCAGTGGATAAGGACTAATCAAGGCGTAATTAACTGATTAATCCCGCTTCACGAAGGAGGGCGGCTAAAAGCGGCGCCATTTTCGTGCCGAATGCCTCCGAGAAATGCGCACCATCATAGAAAACTGGCGTGTTATCAATAATTGGTGGACAGCTCCCTAAATCACAAATCCAACTTTTCATATCAATAAACAAGCCGCCGACCGATTCAGTCGAGTATTTCTGAATCTGAACATAGTTCCGATAGGCGTTGATTGTGCCGAAGCAACTTCTTTTAATTGCACCTTGGGCATTTGTGCAATTAACTAAATCAGTTCCCCATCCAGAATCTGGAACACCAAATGAAATAATCTTTGAGGGCAATTTGTGCAGCGTCTGCAAAGAACGTTGCAAGCCTTCTTCCCATAATTGATCATGGGCATCGCCTGAGTCTTTATCACCATTTGCAATCGGATGGTAGGGCTGCTCTGACATGAAAATTAAATCTGGCGGATTAGCCTTTAAATAATCAAAGCTCCATTCACGGTGTTGTGGGCACGAGGTAATAAGTCCACCTGCTTCACCCCAGTGAATTGGCATGACATCGGCCACCATGCACTCACGCATGTTCAATGCGATTACATGCCATTGAGTCAGATCAAGTGCACCCAGAATCATTGTGTAGGTTGCAAGCGCATAGGAATCACCCAGAATCACTGCAGTTTTAGTTGCACTCTTATTTCCAAATTCACATGTAACTTCTTTAATTGCTACATCCATGCACAAACGCCACTGTGCATCACGAAGTGGAATAAGTTGTGAGATAGTTGGAAAAATACTCTTCGGCACTGTAAATAAACTATTTCCAGCACTCACCTTGGATTTAAAGGCTGCTAACAATTCACTGTAGGTAAATGCCTTTTGTGGTGATTGGCTTGCCTCAACTATCGGTGATGCCGTTGGTGATGCATCAGTAATAGCTGCTGTTGGGCTTGGGGATGCGATCACTTCCGGTGCCAGTGAGGCATCTGGTGTGGATACCCCTGATGGTGAACTGGTGCTAGTTGCAGTAGCTACTGGATTTTTAACTGTGGCACTATCAAACCAGCCATTGCCACCGGTTAAAACAAGCACACCTACAAGTGAAGTTATCAGCAAAGAAGCAATTTTAGTTCTGCTACTTATCTTGATTGGCGTCAGAAAATTACTCGGCACAGGCAATCTACGTATTGGGTGTTCGATAAATCGATAACTAAGAATTGAGAGTAAAACCGTGCTCACGATAACTATGAGATTCTTGGTGAGCGTGGAAACAGTCAGCTGATCTTTCACAATAATGATGACTAACCAATGCCAGAGATACATTGAATACGATATTTTTCCCACATAAGCTATTGATTTGCGGCCTAAGTTCGCACCTACCAGTGTGAGTTTCGATGACTTAGTTTCGCTCACAAGAATTAAAGCGGTTCCGATCGTAGGTACAAGTGCATTCCACCCTGGGAAATGTGAGCCACCATCAAATGAAATCGTTGCCCAGATTATGAGCAACAATCCACTGGCCGACATGAGCTGACCAATAAAGGGCTTTAGGGTAAATCTAAACAGTGAGAGTGCCACTAGTGCGCCAATGCCTAATTCATATGCGCGATCAAAGCTTGAAAAATAGGATTGCGCAGAACTCGTTTGTGATGCACTAATTGCATGGGCGAGTGAAAGCGTTGAAATTAATGAGACTGTAATAATCGGCAGAATCAGCCATGACGTAGTTTTAATCTTGATACGCGCAACAAGCAGGAAGAGGGCTGGGAAAACCACATAGAACTGCTCTTCAACAGCAAGAGACCAGTAGTGCTGAAGAGGTGATACTGCCTGAGCTTGAGCAAAGTAATTGAGTGACTCCCGCATGAAATGGAGATTGGCCGAAAATAAACTGGCCCAGATTGCATCGTTTTTTACTTGGGTAAATCGGGCTTGGCTATAAGCAAGATTTGCATAAATAAGCGCGATCACAATCACTGTGATCGCCATTGGGACAATGCGCTTGATGCGCCTTAAATAGAAGCTGCGAAAAGATATCCACCCAGTCTTTGCGCCTACTAAATTATTTTGGTACTCATCAATCAAAATACTGGTAATCAAATAGCCCGAGATTACAAAGAAGATATCAACGCCAATGTATCCACCCGTAAAGCCAGCGATACCTAAGTGAGCAAAAATTACTAGGGTGACTGCAAGCGCACGTAGCCCATCAATTTCGCTACGATATTTCATCGTTGGATTCTAGGTTACGAACGCAGTTATCGCGCAGTTAACCAGCGGCACAATTATTACTTGATTCCGGCCTGCACTACATGTGCAACCGTTGCATTCTCCCACAGCTCGCTTATCACGATTGTGAATCTTCTAGTATTGAACGAAGATCCCCAATAAGACGCGTTGCACGGTCATCTTCAACTACCCCGCCACGCATTTCACTTGTGACAAAGGCAAATCCAATTTTGTGTTCGGGGTCAGCAAAAGCGCACTGTCCTCCAGCGCCATCGTGGCCGAATGAAGATTGAGTTAAATACCCTCGTGCTGCTGAATCTAGTTGAAAGCCCATTCCAAACTTAGAATAAGGCGGCTCAAGATCTGTGAATGGTTTTCCCTCTGACTGTACTTTTGTTACGTACTGCACTGTCTCATCACTTAACAACCTAATGCCATCTGTCTCATGTACCACTGAAGACCAAATTTTAGAAATTCCATGGGCTGTAGAGATTCCACCAGCTCCAGATATTTCTGCGGCATGAACGGCTCGTGAATTAAACCCTTCGTTCTTTCCCACAAGATTCATGGAGAATGCGTGACCCAATGTGAGAGAGCGAATAAGGAAATTACCTGCATCAGTATTTTGTTCCTGTAGATCCACAAAAAACGATATTAAATCTGCATGCGCATAGGAAGGTGCAACTTTACTTTCTAACTCCGACGGCAGACTTAGCCACGTGTCAGCCTTGAGAGGTGAACTAATTTCCTTTGCTAAATATTGTCCGGGAGACATTCCGGTTACTCTGCGAATTAATTCACCAGTCAACCAACCATGTGTAATCGCATGATAGGCATACGCACTACCCGGTTCCCACGTAGGTGCTTCATGTTCTATTTTAGAAACCATGTAATCCCAGTTAATTACCTGCTCCGGGTTAATATCATCAGCAAAAAATGGAACGCCGGCTTGGTGTGAAACGAGTTGGCCAATAGTGGTCTTTTCTTTGCCTGCACCTTGGTACTCGGGCCAATACTTAATAACCAAATCGTCATAACTAAACTTCTTAGCCTGAAACAGTTGAGCCAAGGCCAATGACATCAATCCTTTTGTAGAGGAGAAAACAACTACCTTCGTGTCTTCATTCCATGTTGCATTGGTATCTCTATTTGCTAATCCACCCCACAAATTAACGATGTTTATCCCTCTGTGCCAGATAGAGAGTGCGGCACCAGATTCAGGTGCTTGGGTGATGATCTCTTGAAAGCTTTTCTTTATCTTTTCAAAGCCATCGGCAACAAAGCCTCCTACGTGTGAGCTCATTGTTACTTCCCCTCCGACTTAATTCGTAGCCCATATGTGGACTGAAAAGCATTGGTGACATCAATTGGATTATCTATATAGCCTTGAAAATCTGCACCTACAAAGTTAAGCCATGCAATAGCAAGCAATCTCTCTTCATCGTGAATAATTCTGGCGGCATAGTGTGGTTCCTCTAAGAAAGGCTCGTTTTCAACTTTCCACACACCATCAAAAGTTGATGCGCGCATGATGCCATTGCCGGTCCATGTCCTCTCACCTCTAGCTACCCTTGTTGCTGCATGGTTATTGGCTGCTAAACAAAATGAAATCACTAGCTCTGAATCAGTTGAGTGCATCAGTTGCGGCACTTCATAGTGACCAAACTCAGACTCCACCTTCAACGGCTCACACACCTGCCATTGAAGTAAATCTTTAGACCTTGCAACACCGATAGTGCCACGTGCATCGTAAGAACCTGTGTTAGATCGAGCAGTAATAAGCATGACCCATTCACCAGTTGAAGCCTCTTTGAAAACCCAAGGATCACGCCACGCCTCTTCATACCAACTTGACTGTCCCTCTTGTTTTTCTTCCATCACTTGAGCAGCTTTTTCATACCAGCGAGCATCTGCCTCGGTAACAAAACCCTCTTTTTTATCCCAACTCATCAAATCCGTTGACGTAGCAACACCAATACGTTGAACAAAACCATTCTCTTTTGATTTATTGGTACCTGTATAAAACATATGCCACACACCAGCATCAGATTTGATAATACTTCCGGTCCAAATAGCTCTGTCATCCCAAGCTCCATGTGCGCTTGGCTCTAGAGCTGTTCCTACGTACTGCCAGTTAATAAGATCTGGCGAAGTTGCGTGACCAACAGTTGCGTTTGCATGGCGTAAATCAGGATTAATTAAAGAGCGTGGGGCTTGAAGAAAAAAGATATGCCAATCGCCATCGACCTTTTCAGGCGCAAGCCAAAGATCCCATACCCATGTTTCTTCTAAGGTTAATGTCATTAGTGAGTAAGGCTCTTTATGCCTTAATAGCGCCTTGAAGTAGAGAGCTAATAAATTTACGCTGGAAAATTAAGAACAAAATTAGTGAAGGCGCGATGATGATCAGTGCTGATGCGCTGATAAGCGGGATGCTGATCCAATACTGGCCCTGGAAAAAGGTCAAAGCGCCAGCAACGGTTCGCTTAAGTGGATCATCAATGAGAACTACACCCAAAATAAATTGGTTCCACGTCCAGATAAAGATAATCACGGCAAGGGCAGAGAGTGAAGGTATCGCCAGTGGCATATGAATTCTGCGGAACTCTTGGAACTCACTTGCTCCATCCACTTTGGCGGCTTCAGAGATTTCACTTGGTATACGCAAGAAGTGGGCCCTCATCCAAAAAATACTAAATGGCATGAAGAGCGCGATAAGTGGGAACACGATCGCAAGTTGAGTGTTAAGTAAGTGAAGCCGATCAACTTGGTAATACAAAGGAACGATTATGGATTCAAAAGGAATGGTTAGTCCGAGTAGGAAGAAAAAGAACAGCGCTGAATGTCCACGAATCTTCATCTTTCCAATGGCATACCCAGCCATGGTTGCAAAGAGCAAAGTAACTGGTACTACTAATAAAACAATAAAAATACTGGACTTCATCAACTCCAGCACGTGACCACCCGAAAATGCCTCTTTGTAGTTGCCCCATTGAGGATCTTTCGGCCATGAAAGACCGAGCGGTGTTGTGTCAGCAGGCTCTAATGAAGCTGAAAACATACTTAGGATCGGAAGCACCGTGCATATCACAGCGACGATGAGCAGAGCTCTACCAATTATTTTTTCAGACAAGGTTGTAATCATTGATCACTTCTCCTTGAATAGAACTGAATGGGCACAATTGCTATCAACACAATCACCATCAGTAAGATTCCAAAGGCTGATGCCAGGCCGACAGAGCTTTGTGTAAAGGCGAGGCGGTAAATGGAAATACCTGGAACAAGCGTTGAACTGCCTGGGCCACCCAAAGTTGTTACATAAATAATGTCAAAGCTACTCAGCGCTGCAATTGTCGTTACAGTAATTAACACGCTGATTTCCTGGCGCAAACCCGGGATTGTGACGTTGCGAAACTCGCTCCACCAATTAGCTCCATCAATTCGAGCCGCTTCATAAAGAGATGAATCGATTTTGCTAATACCTGTTGCAAGTAAAACTGCGCAGAAACCCGTTAGCACCCATGCTCCAATGATTCCCACTGCTGGAAGTGCGGTGCTAAAACCTGCTAGCCAAGACTGTGCAAATTTTTCTAGACCAACTGCAGTTAAGAATTGATTAACTAATCCATTTTTTGCATACATCCAGGACCAGGCAATACCAGAGGCAGCTAGTGGCAAAATCTGAGGGAAGAAGAGAATAACTTGAGTAATAGAACGAATCTTCTGTGTGCGGATGCGTACGATGAAGTTTGCCAACAACAATCCAAAGAAGATTGGAAAAACGCTAAAAAATACAATGAGTGATAAGGAGTTTTTAATTGATGCGACTAGCTCCGGGGACTGAAATATCTGGATGTAGTTTGCTAGGCCAACAAACTCCTTGGCTCCAATTCCATCCCAGCTAGTAAAGGAGTATCGAAATGCAGAAATTAATGGATAAATCACAAAAAGTGAGTAGATCAGTACTGCGGGCATGGAAATCAGCGCTCCAAGCAAATTATTGCGCTTCATTGTAAGTAAATTTCCAATTCTTATTTTGAAGAGAATCTGGCCCACCAATTACCACATGATAGTTGGTGGGCCAGATACTTACTTACTACTTCTTACTTAGCGGCCCAGCTCTTTTGCGTATGATTCTTGAACAGCGGTAACAAAATCTTTACCGGTGATCTTGCTTCCTACGAGTAGCTGTGATTGAGGAATGATTGCATTAGCGTAAATACCAGCTGTGGCATTAGCCATGAAATCGATGTAGCCGTTGTCCTTAGACAACTGAGCTGCCATCTTCAAACCATCTTCAATTAATGAACCTGCAGCTACCTTAGGAAGAGCTGTCTTTGGATCTCCACCAGGAGTTGCGCCAGTTACATCTAACGTAATTTGGCGAGCCGCTGCATTTGTGTGAATCCAGTTCAAGAAGTAAACAATTGCAGTTTTGTTTTTAGACTTAGCTGGAACTGAGAATGAGTTAGCAGCGCCCATTGCAACGTGCTTTCCACCCTTATTTAGTGATGGGAATAGGAAGAACTTAGAGTTAGCTCCAAGCTTTGCCTGAACGTTTGCAGCTTCCCAGTTACCGTTGAACTCAAATAACCCTTCGCCATTCTGGAAACGTGTAATGAATGTGAAGTAATCAATTGCATTGATGTCTTCTGGGAAGTAGCCCTTATCGGCCCACTCTCTAATCTTGTCTGCACCCTTGATCGCACCTGGAGTGTTATATGTTGCACCAGGAACGTTGTAGATCCAGTCTGAGAGCTTCTGGCGATCGCCGTATGTGTTGATAAGTGCCTGAACAGCAAAGTTCACAACACCATCTTTGTCGCCAGCCATGATTGGAAGAATATTCGCAGCCTTAGCCTTAGCTAGGTCAGCCTCAAACTCAGCCAATGACTCTGGAGGAGCTGTGATGCCAAGAGTTTTAGCGTGATTCAAATTCATAAACACACCAGTGATGCTGTAACCAAGACCTAGTTGGTAAAGGTTTCCTGAACCACGAACATTTTTGGAGTTAACGCGTAGGCCTGAAAGCTGAGCAGCAGACCACTTGTCCCACCCATATGCCTTGACGTATGGATCCAAGTTAAGGAGAAGCTTGTTCTTAACTGTGTCACCAATAGTTGGGAGGCGAATAAGATCCGGTGCATTGTTGCTTGCTAGCAAACGTGGTGAGTTCGCAGTCAAGTTAGCAAATGAATCGCGATTAATCTTAAACTTTACATTTGGATGCTGCTTTGTAAATTCTTCAGCCAACTTGTCTGTTAGCGGGAATCCTGTCTCATCAGCGATAACAAGAGTGATTTTGTTCTTTGTTAGCGTTGTTGCAACTGATTCTGCGTTAGCAGCAGTCGGTAGTGAGATTAAACTGACAGCTAGCGCTGCAACTGATCCAAGTGCAATCAGTTTTAGCCCAACTTTGGAAACATTGAGTTTGCTAAGCATTTTTACCTATCCATTTCTTTGAGAGTAATTTGTGGTCCATCTCTGAGGTGACACTTCCCCCCAAAACAAAGACCTAAATCGATTTAGTAAGGAGATTCAACACTACTTTTGGCCCTATAGTAAGCCTTCTGGGTAACAGTTCCATAACGTTCCATGACGTTCTATAACATTCATTACACAGGGCTAGCCGACTGCGCGATCAAGGGCTACATTTCGAACACGATTGTGGGGGTGAGATGACAGACGCAAGACGCCGCCCTACGCTGGCTGATGTCGCCAAGGACGCCGGACTCTCAACGTCGGCTGCATCCTTAATCTTAAATGAGATTCCAGACTCTGGGCTATCTGAGGATGCCAGAAAGCGAGTACTCGATAGCGCATTAAAACTGGGTTACCGCCCTAATAAATTAGCAAAAGCCCTCAAGACTGATGTAACGGGGACTATCGGATTTATTTCAGACTCTGTTGTTACAACTCGCTTTGCTTCCGGACTTATTAATGGCGCGTTGAAGGCGGCTTCTATTTCAGATCAGGTTTTGCTCGTCCTTGAAACTATGGGAAGTGACGATGGAATGCAGCGAAGTATTGAAACTGCACTAGATCATCAAGTTGATGCAATCATTATTGCTGCAATGCAGGCTAAATCCATCCGTTTACCAAAGATTCCTAGATCAACAAAAGTGATTTTACTTAACGCAATTAATCCAAACCATAACTCTACGATTTTGCCAGATGAGTTCCAGGGTGGTTCATCGGCCATGAATACCCTGGTTGATGCTGGCTTTTTAAAAAACATTGCTCTGATTGGCAAGAATACTGATGTTGAAAACAATAGCTACAAATCAGTTACGGTAGCTAAGAGAGCTGCTGGCATTCGGGATGTCTGCAATAAGAATCAAATCAAGTTTAGAAGTGAAGTGGTATGCGAGAACTGGGAACCCGCAGATGGTTATAGCGCTGTAAGAAATTTGCTTGAATCGGATAAAAAAGTAGAAGCTTTAATTTGCATGAATGACCGTTTAGCTATTGGTGCATACAGAGCAATCAGAGAGATGGGTCTGCGTATTCCCGAAGACATTTCGATTGTTTCCTTTGACCATGATGATTTTGGTGAATTGCTGCAGCCCACGTTAACTACCGTTGGTTTGCCATATGAAAAGATGGGCGAAAAGGCCATCTTTCTAGCTAACAGCTCAGAGGAAGAGAATGAGGTCTTAGTGCCCATGCCCTTGTTTGTAGGCGAATCGGTACGTTAATTCCTGATCAGCGCTTACAGCATCCCGCTATTAATCGTTTTGAGGGAAACCTAAGTTGATTCCGCCGTGGCTTGGATCTAACCAACGACTTGTAACAACTTTGCCACGAGTAAAGAAGTGAACGCCTTCAGTTCCATGTGCATGAGAGTCTCCGAATAATGAGTTCTTCCATCCGCCGAATGAGTAATAAGCCATAGGGACTGGGATCGGAACGTTAATGCCGACCATGCCAACTTCAACTTCATTTTGATAGCGACGAGCTGCGCCGCCATCATTAGTAAAGATTGCAGTTCCATTTCCGTACTCATGGCTATTAACAAGAGCCAGAGCTTCTTCATATGTATTCACACGAAGCACGCTTAATACTGGCCCGAATATCTCTTCCTTATAGATAGACATCTCTGGTGTGACATTGTCGAACAATGTAGGCCCAAGCCAGAAACCATCTCCAGCAATCTCTAGCGCGCGACCATCAACAACAAGAGTTGCACCAGCTTTTGCCCCTGCTTCAATGTAAGAGGCAACTTTGTCGCGGTGAACTTTTGTTACAAGCGGACCCATGTCAGAGCCTTGTGTGCCATCACCAGTTTTAATGCCGGCCATGCGCGATTTAATACGCGCAACAAGTGCGCTAGCAATCGGTTCTACTGCAACGATTGCAGAGATCGCCATGCAGCGCTCTCCAGCTGAGCCAAAACCAGCGTTAATTGCCGCATCGGCAGCAAGTTCTAAATCAGCATCTGGCAAAACGACCATATGATTTTTTGCCCCGCCCAAAGCTTGTACGCGCTTACCCGCTTTAGTTCCAGTCTCATAGACATAACGTGCAATAGGAGTAGAGCCAACAAATGAAATTGATTTGATTCCTGGGTGAGTTAGCAATGCATCGACGACAACTTTGTCACCGTGAACAACATTGAACACACCATCAGGTAATCCGGCCTCTTTCCATAACTGGGCCATAAACATTGTGGCACTTGGATCTTTTTCAGATGGCTTAACAATGACGGTATTTCCACATGCGATAGCAACTGGGAAGAACCACATTGGGACCATCGCTGGAAAGTTAAAGGGAGAGATAATTGCAACTGGACCTAGTGCTTGGCGGATGGAATAGACATCTACGCCAGTTGACACCTCTTCTGAAAAACCGCCTTTGAGCAAGTGTGGAATTCCGCAGGCAAATTCAACAACTTCAAGTCCACGTGTTACTTCACCTGCAGCATCACTTAAAACTTTTCCATGCTCATCAGTGATTAGCGCAGCGATCTTTTCCTTGTTCTGTTGAACCAATTCGCGGAATGCAAATAAAACTTGGGTCCGCTTAGTTAGCGAACTATGGCGCCATGTCGCAAAGGCGGCGGTTGCGGCATCTACGGCAGAATCAACCGTTGCAGCATTAGCAAAGGCGACAGTTCCGGTAACGCCACCAGTGGCTGGGTTGAAAATCTCCCCGCTACGTTCGGCTTGTTCAGATGTTAAGGCGCCATTAATCCAATGTGTTATCTGCTTCATAGCCGCAATCTACTTCAGGGCGTTAAGATGACGCCAGTTCTTAAACAATCCCAGAGTTAGAGGCGATTTTCATGAGTTCACCAGTTAACGATCCAGCTAAGCAGGCCGCCGTCAGCGCTGCAGACCATAAGTATGTTTTTCACTCATGGTCAGCCCAAGGTGCAATCAGCCCTATACCTGTGGCGAGTGGCTCGGGATCATATTTTTGGGATCATGAAGGTAAGACATATCTAGATTTCTCATCGCAATTAGTTTTTACAAATATCGGCCATCAACATCCCACGGTAATTAAAGCTATTCAAGCCCAAGCCGAGGTAATTGCAACTGTTGCCCCGCAACATGCCAATGAAGCACGCAATGAAGCTGCGCAAAGAATCGTTGAATTAGCTGGTGGCCATTTTGCGAAAGTCTTTTTCACTAACGGCGGCGCCGATGCAATTGAAAATGCAATTCGCATGGCACGTATGCATACTCATAAGCACAAAGTACTTTCGACATATCGTTCCTATCATGGCAACACAGGCGCTGCGATAAATGCAACTGGCGATCCACGCCGTTTGCCTAATGAGTTTGCCTTTGGCCACGTTCACTTCTTTGGTCCATATCTTTATCGCACCGCTTTCTGGGCGCAGAATGAAGAAGAAGAGTGCAAGCGCGCGCTGGAGCATTTGGAACAGACAATTATTTTTGAAGGTGCAAGCACGATTGCTGCAGTATTAATCGAATCGGTACCAGGTACTGCAGGCGTACTGGTTCCACCTAAGGGTTATTACGAAGGCGTACGCGCATTGTGCGATAAGTACAAGATCATGTGGATTGCCGATGAAGTAATGTCAGGATTTGGTCGCACAGGTAAATGGTTTGCCTACCAACATGGCAGTGTGCAGCCAGATCTGATTACTTTTGCTAAGGGTGTTACGTCTGGTTACATCCAACTTGGTGGCGTCGTAATTAGCGAAAATATTGCTCAAACCTTTAATGAGAAAGTATTTGCCGGCGGCCTTACATACATGGGTCACCCAATTGCAACTGCAACTGCGGTTGCAACCATTGATGTAATGAAGGAAGAAAAAATGCTAGAAAACGCCACAATGATTGGTGAAACAATCTTGGGGCCAGGGCTAGCAGAGCTAGCGAAAAAGCATAAAGTTATTGGTGATATCCGCGGCGCAGGTGTGTTCTGGGGCGTTGATTTAGTCAGCGATCGTGCAACGCGCGAACCTCTTGCTCCTTATGGAGCATCAAGTCCTGCAATGAATGAATTAGTTGCCGCCTGCAAAAAGCTGGGCTTGATGCCATTTAATAACTTCAATCGAATTCACTTATGCCCACCATGCAATATCTCAGTTGAGGATGCGACGAAAGGTCTTGCGATTCTCGATCAGGCATTGGGCGAAATCGCTCACTACTACACGGGACAATAAATTAAACGTTGAACCTAAATTCAACGACATCTCCATCGTGCATGACATAGTCCTTGCCTTCCATACGCACTTTGCCTTTGGCTTTAGCTTCAGCCATTGAACCCGCAGCGATTAAATCATCAAAACTTACGATTTCAGCTTTGATAAAACCCTTTTGGAAATCGGTGTGAATAACACCTGCAGCCATGGGTGCAGTGTCACCTTTATGAATCGTCCATGCACGTACTTCTTTTGGTCCGGCAGTTAAATAAGTCTGCAAACCAAGCGTGCGGAAACCGACGTGAGCTAGCGTTGCAAGTCCTGGCTCCTCTAAACCAATTGATTGCAAAAGCTCTAATGCATCTTCGTCGCTGAGTTCTGCTAATTCAGCCTCGGTTTTTGCATCTAAAAAGATTGCTTCAGCCGGTGCAACAAGTGCCGCTAACTTTGTACGCAGTTCGCCATCACTTAATTCGGCGGCATCAACGTTAAAGACATATAAAAATGGTTTAGCAGTGAGCAGTTGTAGTTCTGCAATGAGTGCCAAATCGACCTTACTGCTGGATACGGGCTTACCGGCATTGAGAACCGCTTCGGCCTCTTTGACTGCATCGACGACTTGTTGGCGCTCTTTGTTAACGCGCGCCTCTTTTTCAAGACGTGGCAGCGCTTTTTCAATTGTCTGTAAATCGGCGAGCGCTAATTCAGTGTTGATAATCTCCATGTCACTGGCTGGATCAACCCGACCCTCAACGTGAATGACATCGCCATCGTTAAATACGCGGATCACTTGGCAGATCGCATCGGTTTCACGAATATTGGCCAAGAACTTATTACCTAGGCCGGCACCTTCGGATGCACCTTTAACAATTCCCGCGATATCGACGAACGAGACAACGGCAGGCAATAAAGTCTGTGAACCGACGATCTGGGCCAATGCGGCAAGGCGGGTATCAGGGACACCGACAACACCGACGTTTGGTTCGATAGTGGCAAAGGGATAGTTAGCTGCCAAGACATTGTTCTTGGTCAGAGCGTTAAAGAGGGTGGACTTGCCTACATTGGGCATGCCGACGATTCCGATTGAAAGACTCATAGGCGGTAGAGCCTACGCGTAAATGTCAGTGCAAACTGCCACGATAGGCCCATGCCCGCAAACGTCACCACGCTTGTCATAGGCCTAATCGCTGGAGCAGCGATTGGCTACCTGCTTCGCGCCCTTAAATCTGGCAGCGCCGTGGCCGATCGCGCCTTACTTGATGATTACAAAGTGCAGTTAGAGGCCGAACGTGGCAAGACTGAATCGGCCGTTAAGTTAAATGCCGAACTCGTTGCTATGAAAGAGTCGGTCAACAAACTTTCAACTCAAGCCGCAGAAGCTAATCGCATTCGCACCGAGGCTGAGGCGAAGTTAGAGACCACCATCAATGAGATGCGCCGTGCATCTGAATCTATTTTTGATGAAACTAAAAAAATTGCTGGTGCATTAAGCAGCAGTCAAGTACGTGGAAAGTTTGGCGAAGCTCAGTTAGAGCTACTACTTCAAGGTGCGGGGCTTCGTGAAGGCCATGAATACAGCCGCCAGAAATCAACGACCGATGCTGACTCTTCAGGTATTCCAGATATCACCGTGACTATGCCCGGCGGCAGCTCCATATTCATCGACTCTAAGTTTCCCTTTGATCGTTTCTTAGAGGCCTTTGGTACTGAGGTGCAAGCAGAGCGCGATGAATTTCTTAAGCAGCACACAGATGATTTATTCAAGCATGTTCAGGCCTTAGCAAAACGTGGATATCACAAATCACAAGGTTCACCGGATTTTGTTGTCCTCTTCGTTCCCTTTGAAACCTTGCTGTCAGAGGCGCTTCGTCTTGATCCTTCATTCTTAGAAAAATCATTTAAAGTTGGTGTCACAATCGCAACTCCTACATCGATGATGGCGTTGCTGCGCACGATTGGTTTTATCTTTACACGCAATAAATTAGCTGAAAATGCCGATGAGATTCAAAAGGTAGCCAGCACATTTTTAAAGAACATTACATTGCTGCACACCAAGATTGTGGCAGTCGGTAAAGCAATCTCATCAACGTCAAAGGCTTATGAAGATCTTGTACCAACGGCAGAAAAGACTGTTCTGAGTCCAGCTCGGCGAATTCATAACTTGGGTGTATCAGGAGATAAAGATAAACTTGCTATTGAATACCCAGAGGCACCGGGTGCTGTGCGGGAACTCAATAGCGCAGAGCTAGCCACCGATGATGATTTTATCGATGCCGAAGAGATCAATGATGGAGATAAGTAAATGAGCGCATTGAAGCAGATTGCACTTGCTGGACCTGGTTTAAAGAAGCAGGGAATAGTTGTCCTGCAGGCTTTTCTAATCGGCCTCTTTACCTTTATCGAACTCACACTTCGCAGCGGAGTTGGAATTCTTACTGGTCTGGCACTGCTTGTCGCATTTTTCGGTGGCATCCGCTTCGGCCGCCCAGGTACAACCTATGTCGCAGTTGTTACGCCTCCCCTAGCATTTGCTGCACTCGCTGGATTGTGGATTCTTATTTTCGATGGCTTTAAGCCATCACGAGTTGGCATCGACTTTATTGCAGCTCTTGCCAGTGAAGCGCCATTTCTTATAATCGGTGCGCTCTACGGTTGGTTTGTTTTTCTTAATGCCCAAGCTAAAAAGAGGCCATCAAAAGCCCGTAGCCGAGAGTAGTTAAGCCTTACCCGCAGCTTTAAGATCTTTGCGAAGCTCTGGTGGAAGTGAGAAGAGCAACGACTCTTGCATCGCCGTTACGGTTTCAACATCGCCAAAACCGCGCTGGGCTAACCAGACTAAAACATCATCGACCAAGATCTCCGGTACCGATGCACCGCTCGTTAATCCAATAATTTCAACGTTTTCTAACCACTGCTCTTGGATCTCACTTGCATAGTCAATCAAGTGCGAAGCCTTTGCCCCGTACTCCAATGCAACTTCAGCTAAGCGCACAGAGTTTGACGAGTTCAGTGAGCCAACAACAATTACTAAATCAGCCCTAGCCGAGATAGCTTTAATAGCTTCTTGGCGATTTTGTGTGGCATAACAAATATCATCACTGGGCGGATCTTGAATGTCAGGGAAACGCTCTTTCAAAATTGCAACGGCAGATAATGTCTCATCCACACTCAACGTTGTCTGCGATAACCAGACTAGTTTTTTACCTGGTGTTGGCACCACAGTGCGAGCGCCATCTAAGCCATCGATAACTCGAACCTTATCCAGCGCCTCACCGGCCGTGCCCTCAACCTCTTCATGGCCTTCGTGACCAATTAATAAGATCTCGGCATCTTCGGTAGCAAAACGGCGAACCTCATTGTGAACTTTGGTCACTAGCGGACAGGTTGCATCGATTATTTTTAATTTACGGTCGGCTGCCTCGGCATGAACGCTTGGCGCAACACCATGAGCGGAAAAAACTACGGTCTTGCCTTCAGGAACTTCATCGGTCTCATCGACAAAGATCGCGCCTTTAGCTTCAAGGCTGGCGACCACATGAACGTTATGGACGATCTGCTTGCGAACATAGACCGGGGCACCATAGAGCTCTAAGGCTTTTTCAACGGTCACAACTGCGCGATCGACACCTGCGCAATATCCGCGAGGCGCAGCAAGTAGAACTCTCTTGGCCATGGACTCAGTCTATTAGGCTCATCCCATGTTCGAAACTTCAAGTGAGGCCCCTGCATCGGTGCAGGTAGTTACTGAAGCCATAAAAGAATACGTCGATCGCTTAGGCCCAATATGGGTCGAGGGCGAAATCAGTGAACTCAACGAACGCAGCGGCATGATGGCCTTTATCCGTCTGCGCGATCCCAGTGTTGATATGTCCCTATCGGTGATGTGTCATAAATCAGTTATCGCAGCGGCTCAACCTTTGCCGGCTAACGCCCGCGTTGTTCTCTATGCAAAGCCATCCTGGTATACAAAAAATGGTTCGCTCACTTTGTCGGCGCGCGAGATACGACAAGTAGGCGTTGGTGAATTATTAGCGCGCCTTGAAGCGCTCAAATCGCTGCTGGCCGCTGAAGGTCTCTTTGATTTTGATCGCAAAGTTGAGCTTCCACTTCTGCCAAAAAAAGTCGGGCTTATCTGCGGACGAAATACCGATGCAGAAAAAGATGTCGTTGAAAATGCAAGGCGGCGCTGGCCAAGCGTTGTTTTTGAAATCCGTGAAGTAACTGTCCAAGGCGCTGCAGCTGTGACCGAAGTGTCGGCAGCGCTGCGTGAACTAGAAGCCGATCCTGATATTGAGGTAATTGTCATTACTCGTGGCGGTGGATCCTTTGAAGACTTACTGCCATTTAGTGATGAGGGTTTAGTTCGCTTAGCTGCATCATGCACAACGCCGATTGTTAGCGCCATTGGCCATGAAAAAGATTCACCACTTCTAGATCTCGTTGCAGATTTTCGAGCATCGACACCTACCGATGCAGCTAAAAATATTGTTCCCGATATCGCTGAAGAGATTGAAATGATTGAGGCTTTACGTAATCGTGCCCGCAGAAAAGTAAGCACCATGATTGAGTTAGAGCAGAGTCGAATAATTAATTTTAGGGATCGCCCAGTAATGAAAGATCCCCATGTGATTATTACAAGTCGGGCAGAGACCATTACTGCCTTCCGCCAACGCTCTCATCGCAGTTTTGCCAGCCATGTGAAGTTAGCCAAAGAAGAGTTAGTGCAAATCAAGGCCCGTGTACGAGCGCTTTCTCCGCAAGCAACCCTTGACCGCGGATATTCAGTGGTGCAGTTAGCCAATGGCGATATCGCCCGCGATGCTAAGGCGTTAAAAACCGGAGATGTGCTTCGCCTTCGTTTAGCCAAGGGCGAGACCAATGCCACAGTGAATGCTATGAAGGAGTAGATTTAAGCCATGACAGAGAAGAAAATCTCCTATGAAGCGGCCCGCGATGAGCTGGCCGAGGTAGTTGCCGCCCTTGAAACCGGCAGTGCAACGTTAGAAGAGTCGCTGAAACTATGGGAGCGGGGAGAAGCTTTAGCTGCGATCTGCCAAGAGTGGCTAGATGGTGCTAAAAAGAAACTCGATGCGGTTAAGCCCTAACAATGCCTACTTTTTCATACTCTGAGCTGCTGCCACTTGGTGCAGACCAGACCACGTATCGATTAGTAAGTACTGAAGGTGTAAGCGTTGTACAGCTGGGGGATAAAGAGTTTCTACAGGTTGATGCCAGTGCGATTGAAAAATTAACAGCTGAAGCAATTCACGATATTTCACATTATTTACGGCCAGATCATTTGCAACAACTCGCCACCATCATCGCCGATCCAGAGGCCTCACCCAATGATCGCTTTGTCGCCACCGATCTCTTAAAGAACGCCAATATTTCAGCTGGTGGAATCCTGCCGATGTGCCAAGACACTGGCACGGCTTTAGTCATGGCTAAAAAAGGTCAGCATGTTTTAACCAGCACAAAAGATGAGGTTGCGATTTCACAAGGAATCTACGACGCATACACGCAACTCAATCTTCGATACTCCCAGCTTGCTCCGGTTACAACATGGGATGAAAAAAACACTGGCAATAACCTGCCCGCGCAGATCGAAATCTTTGCCGATAGCGACCACCCCGATGAGTACAACTTCTTATTTATTGCCAAAGGTGGCGGCAGCGCCAATAAGTCATTCCTGTATCAAGAGACTAAAGCGATTTTAAATCCAACCGCCTTTATGGCCTGGCTAGATGAAAAACTTCGCTCAATCGGAACGGCGGCCTGTCCTCCGTATCACTTAGCAATTGTCATCGGCGGCACCAGCGCCGAGCACACAGTCAAGACTGCCAAGTTAGCAAGTACGAAGTATTTAGATTCACTTCCTACTAGTGGTGATGCAGCAACCGGTCATGGCTTTCGCGATCTAGAGCTTGAACAGCAAGTCCTTGAATTAACTCGCACCTTAGGAATCGGTGCTCAGTTTGGCGGTAAGTATTTCTGCCACGATGTTCGAGTCGTACGTCTGCCTCGCCATGGTGCCTCTCTGCCGATTGCAATCGCCGTATCGTGTTCGGCCGATCGCCAGGCAAAGGCCAAGATCACTAAGGATGGAATCTTCCTTGAAGAGCTCGAGCGAGATCCAGCGCATTTCTTGCCCGAGACAACCGATGCCCATTTAGATGATGAGGTCGTCGCCATTGATTTGAATCAACCGATGGATGTGGTGCGCGCCGAACTCTCCAAATACCCAGTCAAGACCCGCCTCTCGTTAACCGGCACCCTCGTTGTTGCCCGCGATTTAGCCCATGCGCGAATCAAGGCCGGAATGGATAAGGGCGAGCCAATGCCTGAGTACCTAAAGAAATATGCCGTCTACTACGCCGGTCCAGCTAAGACTCCAGTCGGTTATGCCTCAGGATCTTTTGGGCCAACGACTGCAGGCCGTATGGATTCATATGTCGATTATTTTCAATCCAATGGCGGCTCCTTTGTCATGTTGGCCAAGGGCAATCGCTCGCAGAGCGTGACCGATGCCTGTAAGAACAATGGCGGATTTTATTTAGGCTCCATCGGTGGACCTGCAGCTCGCTTAGCTCTGGACTGCATTAAGAAAGTGGAGGTTCTAGATTTTGAAGAGCTCGGAATGGAAGCTGTCTGGAAGATCGATGTTGTGGAGTTCCCAGCCTTCATCGTTGTAGACGATAAGGGAAATGATTTCTACGCAAGTACATCAACACCATTGCGAATTGGCGTTAAACCGTAAACTCTCTTTAGTAGTAGTGGCGTGACTGGAAGTGTGACCATGCCTTACATGGAGTGTCATAGCGCATAGTGATGTAGCGAATTCCCCAACGAATCTGAGTAACTGGATTTGTGCGCCAATCAGTTCCGACCACACTCATCTTTTCGGCTGGCAGAGCTTGAGCAATTCCATGAGCACCTGAACGATAGTTATGTGCCTTGTAGTTCCAGTGGCTCTCTTTAGTCCAGAGATTATTAAGGCATGAGTACTGGGCGTTGCTAAAGCCGAACTCAGTTACCAAGATCGCTTGCGCAACCTTTTTAGCGCCAAAGGGTGTGCGCGCCATTTCAACTTGGCGACTCAACGATGAGACCAGCGCTAAATCACTGGCAAAGAGTGAGCCCACTGAGGTAGCTGCTAGTTCGATTGAGCCGAAGAAAGCTGGCGTCGTTGACAAAGGATCGATCTGAGTTGCCAACGCTGTGGCATCAGGATTGATCTCAATCTGAGAGCTCATAGGAAACTCAAGACCATAGGCACTTGGCAGAGCGCTCGAGAGGAATACTAGGGAGGCAACAACGCCCCAGATGCCCGCTGACTTATTCATGCGCTTCATCTCACCCTCTCCTCTCACCGCTTGGCCCGTGCGTTATCAGCCTCACTAAAAGGCTTCATAACTAACGGGGAATAGGCATAGCCTGACGGGGAGCACTGACATCGGCAAATCGAATCCCGCGTAAGCAAAAAATTCTCAGGAAAGGATTTGCCTGTGGATGGATAAAACCGCAGGTCAGTAAGGGTAATGTCCGAAATGCACCAAATGTGACTGTGACATTGTTTCTGGGGGCTTTTTGCCCTTATCCAGCGATCGGGCCTTCCAACATTTCGGTGACTAAAGCGGCGATCGGCGAGCGCTCGCTGCGAGTGAGGGTCACATGCGCAAAGAGCGGATGTCCCTTCAACGTTTCAACCACGGCGACCACACCATCATGGCGACCGACTCGTAAGTTATCCCGTTGAGCAACGTCGTGCGTCAAGATCACTCGAGAGCCTTGACCAATTCGAGAGAGAACAGTCAGTAAAACTCCACGTTCAAGTGATTGCGCTTCATCGACGATGACAAATGAATCGTGAAGTGAGCGACCGCGAATATGTGTCAGCGGTAACACTTCGATGAGTCCTCGATCAACGATCTCATCGATGACTGCCTGACTAACGAGTGCACCTAATGTGTCAAAGACGGCTTGTGCCCAGGGCGACATCTTTTCACCCTCGCTGCCCGGGAGGTAACCGAGCTCTTGACCGCCGACTGGATAGAGCGGTCTGAAAATTACAACCTTCTTATGGACGCGCTTTTCCATTACCGCTTCAAGACCTGCACACAATGCCAACGCCGACTTTCCAGTTCCAGCTCGACCACCTAATGAGACGATGCCGATGGAGTCATCGAGAAGTAAATCAAGGGCCACACGCTGTTCGGCGCTGCGACCATGAAGACCAAAGGCGCTGCGGTCTCCGCGAACTAATTGAAGTTGCTTATCGGCGGTGACCCGGGCCAAAGCGCTGCCGCGTTCGGAGTGCAGAACAATTCCAGTGTGAACCGGAAGTTCATGCGCGACTTCATGATCGGCGCGATCTCCAGAGTACAAATCATCAATCACCTGAGAGCCGACATCGAGTTCAACGATTCCAGTCCAGCCGCTATTGGAGACGAGCTCGGCCAAGTACTCCTGAGCTTCAACTCCGACTGAGGATGCCTTTACTCGAAGCGGCAAATCTTTAGTAACTAGAACAACTTGTTTGCCATCGCCCATTAAGTTTTTAGCGATTGCCAAGATGCGCGAATCATTGGTGCCATCGCGCAAGAAGCCTGCGGGCAGGGTCGATAGGTCGGTGTGATTGAGCTCGACCGAGAGCGTCCCGCCTTCAGGGGTAACGGTCAGGGCTTTATCCAGGCGGCCATGGGTGATTCGCAGATCATCTAAGGCGCGCAAAGCGGCCCGGGCAAAGTAGCCAAGCTCAGGGTGGTCGCGTTTGCTCTCTAATTCGCCAATAACTGCGATAGGAATAATGACTTCATGCTCTGCAAACTTATGGAGCGCGCCAGGATCGGCCAGCAAAACACTGGTATCTAATACAAAGGTCTTCTTACCGTTTTGACTCTTAGAAGCCAATGGCTGAGCTCCTCGATTGTAGTTGTACTAGTTGGAACCTGCTTCGGATATGAAAAAGGTAGAACTAGTTGCCTCAAAGTAGGCCTCGACACGCGAATGCGAAATGTTAATTCTTAAAGAATTAATTACGAACCAAAACGTCGTTGACGCAACGAGTATGCACGCAGGGCACGTAAGAAATCGACGCGACGAAAATCTGGCCAGTAGACCTCGCAGAAATAGAACTCTGAGGATGCGCTCTGCCACAACATAAATCCACCGAGGCGTTGCTCACCTGATGTTCGAATCAAAAGTTCGGGATCTGGCTGGCCGGCGGTGTATAAAAACTTTGAGATGTTCTCACTTGAAAGTTCGGCGCTTGCTTGACTGAGCGAGTGACCTGCTTTTTCTTCTTCAGTTAAATAACTTTTCACTGCATCGACAATCTCGCGACGTCCGCCATAACTAATCGCAACATTTACTTCAACACCATCGGTGCGTACGGGTTTCAAATCACTTAGTTTTTTTGCTAACCAATCAGGAAGAAGATCAAGAGCGCCCACCGCCTTGATATTCCAGCGACCGGTAGCAGCTAATTCATCAACGGTGTCACCAATAATATGGAGAAGTTCATCGATTTCAGAAGAACTGCGTTTGAAGTTATCAGTCGATAACAGCCATAGCGTTACAACGCGAACATCGGCCTCGTCGCACCAGCCAAGAAACTCAATAATCTTGCTGGCTCCAGCTTTGTGGCCATTGGGATCGGACTGGTTGGGGTTGGCTTTAGCCCAACGGCGATTTCCATCAAGGATGACACCAACGTGATGTGGGGTTTTTGAAAAATCTAGTCCACGTACTAATCGCCGCTCATAAAGTGGATAGAGAAGTGATTTGATGAATTTACGAATAGTCGCGGACAACTCGGCGCTCGGCAATCAAGGATGCAACTGGAAGCGTTCCGGCCAGAATTAAGCCCAGTACCTTCATTAAGGGCCAACGGGCCTTGAAGGCAAATGAGATAGCGGTCAAAATATAGAGTGGGTATAAGTAGCCATGCACCATAGGAATCCAGATGATTGCATCATGGAGTGACGGTGCATCAAAAAGATATTTCACTGGCATATAAACAAACCATAAGAGCAAGGACATTACGCCTGCGATTATTGCCATGATGCGAAAGCGGAGAACGGCTGATTTCATAGGTCTACCTTACGACGATACAGCGGTAGGTACAGCACGACGCCAGCCATAAGCCACCAAATCACAACATAGGACAGGTGCTGCCAATAGAAGCCAGGGATTCGCGAACTCTGTTTTTCAGGTGTTGTACGTGGCCGGAGCAACTCTTGACCTCGATGGCTCTCACCTGTGGCAATAATGTAGCCATCGAATAAATCTAAATCAGTTGTTCCAACAATGACTGCGCTATCGAGTCGAGAAATAACGCCAGCTGAGTTTTCCGACTGATCGCTATCTTGACGTGCATGTAATTGGCCCGTGACATCGATGACCATCGATTGAGAAATATCTGGATTCAACAAGCGATCGGCCCATAGTCCGCGAACAACGAGAATGCCCGAGGAGGTTCCAATCTGTAACAGTGAAACTTGCCAATCGCTAACCACCCCTTGGTTATCGCTTTGATTGGGAGCTTTGAAATCGGCAACGTAGTGACCTGACGTTTTTACCATGCGGTTCATGGCCGCCGGCGGTAATGACTCTCGGGGTTGGGAAATTGAATCTAAAGCAACGATATTTTTATCAATAGTTGTAGCAACAACCAAACTTTCCTTTAATGCGCGAGCTCGGTCTAACTGCCAGATTCCAAGAGAGATAAATATGGCGGCGATACTAATAACTGCAACACCTTGCGCAAGCTTTGAAGCCAGGGGCTTACTTGCTGGTGGAGTCATCGCTTCGATCTATGCCCATGAAGCGCTTGTAAAAACTACGCATCAAAAAAACGGTGGCAAGAATCAGTAAAGCAATCGTTACTGAGCCTGCGGCTCCCATCTCAATATTTTTTTGCATGACATAATCATGTCATGTCTTTGCACCCGGCCTTCTCTTTCGAAGACCGATACGGGCTGCGCCCACGCAATCGCTGGGTGATGCCAGCTATCGTCCTGGCAATAACTGGAATCTCTTGGTTAGTCTGGGCTGGCGTGCATCATTCAAATCCACCCATTCGTTCATCGATGATTTCTTTTTCAATGATTTCAGATCGAGAAATATCTCTGCGATATTCAGTCCAACGTAGCGATAAGAATCAAAGCATTATCTGCACACTTGTTGCGCGCGATATCGATAAGAACATTGTCGGACAGATGGATGAAGAGTTCGGGCCAGGTTTAGCCTCATTCCAAAAGACCACGGCAATCACTTCACGGACAAAGGCTGTTTTCGCCGATGTTGCAGGGTGCCGGGCTAAATAGGTTGTAGGCGGCAGTACCTTCCTAGTACCTTTACGCCTTATGAGCTCACAGACATGGTTAACGCAGGAAGCTGCAGATCGTTTGCGCGCCGAATTAGAAAATTTAGAGGGCGTTGGTCGCAAAGAAATCACTGCCAAAATCGAAGCTGCGCGCGCAGAAGGTGATTTAAAAGAGAACGGTGGCTATCACGCTGCACGTGATGAGCAGGGAAAGATGGAAGCGCGTATTCGCCAACTCAAGCAGATGTTAGAAAATGCTCATATTGGAACTCCACCACCAAGTGCCGATGGAAAAGTTGGCGCAGGTATGGTCGTTACTGCAGAGATTGCCGGCGATGAGATGCGCTTCTTGCTCGGTTCGCGCGAAATTGCATCAGGTGATTTAGATGTTTACAGCGAAAAATCTCCACTCGGCGCCGCAGTCATGGATGCTGAAATTGGTGCGACGGTTTCCTACAAAGCACCAAATGGACGAGAGATTTCTGTGACCATTAAAGCTGCCGAGTTTTACGCTTAATTCTTCGGTTTTAATTGGTATGAAACTTACCGCAGAAGATATTTTTCCCGGTCTTGAATTAGTACTTCCGGAAGCTCGGCTTACTCGTGTAAATCAAGCGCTGCATGGGCTTTTTACTAAAACGCTTCAGAGATTAGATAACGGTCTTCCATTCATTATCACTGGTGATATCCCTGCGATGTGGCTGCGTGACTCAACGTGGCAAGTACGACCACTTCTTCGATCCAAACATCCAGAAGTCATTGACCTCTTGGTTGAGCTCAGTAAGTCTCAAGTCCAACTTTTTCTTATCGACCCGTATGCCAACGCATTTAATCCGGCACCAAATGGAGATTGCTGGGAGAAAGATTTTGCCGATCAATCTCCATGGGTTTTTGAGCGTAAGTTTGAGTTGGATTCGTGGGCTTGCCTGCTTTATCTAGCGCGCATGATTGTGCAGCACTATGGAAGAACCGATCACTTGGACGCCAATTTCCAAAAGGCTCTGTCACTGATGATGAAACTTGCTCGGCAAGAACAACACCATGATCCAGAGTCATATATTTTCAAGCGCGACAACGGTATTGCTCATGACTCACTGTCCAATGGTGGCAAAGGCTTACCAGTTGCCTATACCGGAATGATCTACTGCGCGTTTCGACCAAGTGATGATGCCTGCGTTTATGGCTATCTCATTCCCTCGAATCTCTTTTTCCTCCATGAGCTGCAATCACTTCCGGCGCATTTTAACGATTCAACAATCACAGAACTCTGTGCAGAAATTTCTCAAGGAATCAGCACCTATGGGGTAATTGATGGACGCTTTGCATATGAAGTAGATGGGTTAGGAAACGCATTATTTATGGATGATGCCAACGTTCCCTCACTTTTGAGTTTGCCGTACTTAGGGTGCTTGTCTAATAAGGATGCCACGTATCAAAAAACAAGGGATTTCGTGTTGTCGCCAGCAAATCCATATTACTTTTCCGGTTCTACAGCCAGCGGCGTTGGCTCTCAACACACCCCTAAGGATTATGTCTGGCCAATTTCACTTGCAATTCAATCGCTCTCAGATCCAGAGAGCTCTAAACCATTAGCGGTATTAAATACTCTTGAAACTACCGATGCCGATACCGGCTCTATGCATGAGTCTTTCAATGTACATAATCATTTTGACTTCACGCGGCCTTGGTTTTCATGGGCCGATATGACCTACGTTGACTTAGTTTTAACGAGCGTCGATTACACGTGGTCTTAATTATATTTTTGCAATATGCAACGAAGCGAAATGATCTGGCACGCTAGCAAATTCACCACCATGAAAGCGAATCTCTTCTTTCACGATTTTCCACTGTAAACCTGACTCCATCAAGGCTTCTAAGAAGACGCGAGCCTCAATCTCTGCGATGTGATTGCCAAGGCAGGTATGAGGGCCAAAACCAAAACTTAAGTGCGGGTTACGACCACGGTTAAAATCAATCGTAAATGGATCAGTAAAAACACTTTCATCAAAATTTCCAGAGATAAAACTTATTCCAACATATCTATCATCTGGAAGATTCTCAGCACCTGTCTCAGGCACTGTTGTTCTATTCATAACTGGTAGAGGGGTTAAAAAGCGCAGGAACTCCTGAATAACGGCACTCATTAACTCTGGCTGCGCACGCAGTAAATCTAAGTCTTCAGGGTGTTTACCGAAGTGCCACATAATGCCATTAAATAACTTCACAACGGTATCTCGGCCTCCAGCTAGCATCACTCCAGCGATACCGCGAAACTCTGCCGCTGATATTTGTTTGCCTTCAATTTCTAAGTGCGCAATCTCTGACCACACATCATCAGAATTACCCTGCATCGCTTCTGCATAAATGAGATCAAGGTAATCATGCAAAACTTTGCCATCTCGCTTCTCTGACGCTGCAGTCCACACATCTGGCCCCCAGCTCATCCATTCGGCAACATCTTGTGGGCGTCGATAAATAACGCCAAGGTTCTGCATCACCAAAGGCAACGAAAGTTGCGCTCCGACATCTTGTGAATCGGTAGCAAAAAACTTTTTTAATAGGTTATCTGCGTGAGCACGAAATTCAGGAACAAATTTTTCAATGGAAGGTTTTACAAAGTAAGGCGCGAGTGCTACTCGATAGAGATGATGACGCGGCGGATCTACTTCTAACGGTAGCTGGCGATAATCTCGAACGTCTGCATCGCCTTGTAAATCTGATGAATAGATATCAGTAGCACGCAAAGCTTCACGCACCGATTTATGCCCAGTAATCGTTGTACTAGCTCGCGGGTAGTGAACACTCATTCAAGCAGGATAGTCTTGGGTGGTTACCAAGACAAGGAGTGCGATGAATAGCATGCAGGCAGTTGCAGTATTCCCATCAATTGCACCAGAGAATCTTGAAAAATTTAAAGAACTCGCGTATTTAATACTGTTGGAAGTCCAGAAGCAGGATTCGATAGTCAGATATGACTTATTTTTTAATCACGACATGACCAGCTGTACGGTATTAGAGGAGTACTCCGCCCCTGAAGGCGTTATAGAACATGTAAAGAAAAATGCAGCTCTGCTTGCAGAACTGACTGCACTTGGCGGAAAGATTCAAGGAAGCATCTTTCCTATGAGCCAAGACGGCAGCGCAATTGCCGAGATTAGAGATAACTGGGACTCAGAGTTTCATATCCACTTTGCAGGCAAAAATTAATTAGAGGTATTTTTATATTTACGAATGCTGAGTGGAATAAATATCACCATCAGAAGCACCATATACATCAGTGACGTTTCCAATGGGTGTTGGCTAGGCCATGAATTAGCTGTTGCTCCAAATTGATTCTTTAAACCAAAGAGCTGTCGGCAGGCAGCAACCATCGTTGATACTGGATTCCATTCGGCAAAGTACTGCAATAAACGTGGCATTCCAGTTGTTGGAGCAAAAGCATTAGATAGGAAAGTTAGCGGGAAAGTTACTAAGAAACCAACGCTTTGAACGGTTCGTGCTTCCTTTACGGCTAAACCAACATAGATACCGATCCAGGACAGTGCGTAACCAAACATAAAGAGAAAGAGGAAAGCGGCAGAAATCTTGAAAACACCGGATGTTGGCCGCCAACCCACTGCAAATCCAGCTGATGCCATAACTGTTAATACAAGAATATTCAGGAGAGCATCTCCAAAAGTGCGACCAATGACAACTGCACCACGCGAAATAGGTAGTGATCTGAAGCGATCGATCAAACCTTTTTTCATATCTTCAGCTAGGCCAATTGCTGTTGACGCTAATGTGAATGCAACGGTCTGCACAAAGATGCCCGGCATTAAAAGCTGCACGTATCCGCCAGGTTGGTTGGTAGAGATTGAGCCACCAAAAACAAAGCGAAATAAGAGAACAAACATGACGGGTTGAATTGTGGAGAAAACAAGGACCTCTGGGATTCGGGCAAGCTGTAATAGTTGGCGCTTGGTAATGGTTATGGCATCACTCATGGCGTACTTCATTTCTTGCCCCCTCTCTTCTTCTTGGCTGCCGGTTCATTCGCTTTTTCCTCGGCCACATGGCCAGTGAGCGCCATAAAGACATCATCTAGCGAGGGGCGCTTTAAACCAATATCTAGTGGATGAATCTGCGCCTCATCAAGTGCGCGCAAGACATCCATCAGTGCTTTTGAGCCAGTTGAGACCGGGGCGCTTATAGTTCTAATTGCAGAGTCTAAATGTGCCGAGTTGCCACTGACCTTTTCAATTATCTGTGTGGTCTCAGCAATTTGCGCAGCTTCAACGGTAACTTCTAAACGCTCGCCACCTACTTGGCTCTTGAGTGCATCTGATGTTCCTCGCGCAATAACTTTACCGTGATCGATTACTGCAATCTCATCAGCTAGTTGATCTGCCTCTTCCAGATACTGCGTTGTTAGTAAAAGCGTTACTCCACCTTTTACTAACTCTTCAATAACTCCCCACATCTCCATGCGACCACGTGGATCAAGACCAGTTGTTGGTTCATCTAAAAATAAAACTTTAGGCTTCACAATCAGCGATGCGGCTAAATCTAAGCGACGACGCATTCCACCTGAATAGGTTTTAATTGGTCGACGTGCGCTATCGGTTAAAGAGAATCTCTCAAGTAATTCATTAGCTCTATCAATAGATTGCTGGCGTCCTAAGTGATACAGACGTCCAAACATCACTAAGTTATCCCAACCAGTTAACGTCTCATCGACGGCTGCATATTGACCAGATAAACCAATAAGTTCGCGAACTTTGTCAGGGTGTTTAATAACATCGATACCTGCAACATGTGCATTTCCTGAGTCTGGCTTCAGCAACGTTGCGAGAATTCTCACAGTTGTTGTTTTACCTGCACCATTTGGACCTAACACGCTCAAAACAGTGCCTTCGGCGACTTCAAGAGATAGATCATCTAAGGCTCGGACGCTGCCTTTGTTGTATGTTTTTACTAGATGTTCTGCACTCACTGAGTTCACACGGTAACCTTACACTTATGTCTAATAAAGCACCTATTAACGCCTCCGCTAAAGCCCACACCCACCGCGAGATTATGGTCATTCTCGGTGGTCTGATGACGGGTATGCTGTTGGCGGCCCTGGATCAAACAATTGTCTCCACGGCACTTAAAAATATTGTTGAAGAGTTTGATGGCCTAAATCACTACACATGGGTTGTGACGGCTTACTTATTAACATCAACAGCTTCAACGCCACTCTACGGAAAAATCTCTGATATCTATGGGCGTCGCCCAGTCTTTCAATTTGCGATTGTTACTTTCTTGCTTGGATCATTCTTAGCTGGTGCATCTCAAAACATGACTCAGTTAATTGCCACTCGCGCACTGCAAGGTTTAGGTGCCGGTGGATTAATGGCGCTGACTTTTGTAATTATTGGTGACATCGTTCCTCCACGCGAACGTGGTCGCTATCAAGGCTATTTCGGAGCAGTATGGGGATTATCTTCAGTTGCCGGTCCATTGCTCGGTGGTTTCTTCTCTGACCATAATCAAATTCTTGGTATTACTGGATGGCGCTGGATTTTCTACATCAACTTGCCATTTGGTATCGCATCTCTATTGATTACATCAGCTGTATTGCACATTCCTAAAGTTAAGCGCGATCACTCCATTGACTACATCGGTGCAGTGTTGATGGTTGCATCTGTGTGTTTAGTTCTTCTCTCAGTATCAATCTATGGACCACAGTATGGGTGGGGCGATAGCCGCACAATTGGTTACTTAGTAACGGGCTTAGTGCTTACAGTTCTATTCTTGTACTGGGAGACCAAGGCTAAAGAGCCAATTCTTCCTCTGCATCTATTTAAGAATCACACATTCTCTTTAACCTCAGCACTTGGTGCCGTCATCGGTGCCGGTATGTTCGGTGCAATCGTTATGTTGCCCCTGTACTTCCAGGTCGTAAAAGGCTACTCGGCTACTGAAGCTGGCCTTAAATTGATTCCATTGATGTTGGGAATTGTTTCAACATCAATTTTCTCCGGCAAGATGATTTCAAAGCATGGTCATTACAAGCGGTTCCCCATCATTGGAACTGCAATTATGACTATCGGCGTTCTTTTAATGACCCGACTTGAGCTTGATACGCCTTACTGGCAAATCTCGATTTATGCGATCATGGTCGGTGCTGGTCTTGGTTTATCAATGCAGACCATCGTTATTGCTTTGCAAAATGCCGTTGACTTTAAAGATATGGGCGTTGCGACAAGCAGTAATACTTTCTTCCGCTCACTTGGTTCAGTCTTTGGAACAGCGCTCTTTGGAACTGTTTTGACTAACCGCGTTACTCATTACTTAAGCGCTAACTTTGCTGAGCTAGCAAAGAGTAATCCGGCGGCCCTTGATGGTTTTGACATGAGCAAGTTAGGTGGGATTTCAAATAGCACTGCAGTTTTGAAAACTCTTCCACCGGTTATTCAGACAACTGCGCTAGATGCTTTCGTAAGCTCTTTCCATGTTGTCTTCTATGCAGCAGCACCGGTAACTGCGCTCGGATTTATTTTGGCGCTAATGCTGCGTGAAACTCCACTGCGCACTACTCAAGATTATGCAGCTGCACGTGAAGAGGCCGCTGGCGAAACTCTTGGTTAATGCAATCTCCATTTAAGGATCTGCCGCGCGAGATATCAATTCTCGTTGCGGCATCCTTTTTTGTTGCCGTTGGTTTCGGAATCGTTTTGCCTGCAATTCCAGTCTTTGCTCGCACCTTTGGAGTAAACAATGCAGCCATAGGTTTGATCGTCTCCATGTTTGCAATTACTCGCTTTGCCTCTGGCCTGATTTCGGGAAAATTGGTCGATTTATTCGGTGAAAGAGCGGTTTTTAGCAGTGGCGTTTTTATGGTCGCAATCTTTGTTTTTCTTGCCGGCCTATCAACTAGTTACAACCAACTTCTATTTTTTCGAGCTGCTGGCGGCTTGGGCTCTTCTATGTTCTCAGTTGCTGCAGGATCAGTTATTTTGCGTACAGTCAGCGATGAACAACGTGGACGAGCGCAGTCGGTATACAACGGTTCTTTCTTACTGGGTGGAGTTGCAGGCCCAGCTATCGGAGGTTTGCTCTCACTTATCTCTTTACGTGCCCCATTCTTTGCCTATTCAGCCATGTTGATGTCATCTGGAATAGTGGCGCACTTCTTTTTAAAGAGTGACAAATTAGGTAAAAGAGAAAAAGGCGCTGTTGCGGGCGAGCACACCTCTGTTCGTGAAGCGTTAGCGATGAAGCCATATCGAATTGCATTGGTACTTGTCTTTATCGTCAACTGGGTTGTCTTTGGCATGCGCGCATCGATAATGCCAATCTTTGTAACTGAAGAGCTGCACTCAACAACGGCAGTTGTTGGTTACGGTTTTGCGCTGAGTGCGATTTTCCAAGGCGCACTTCTTATGCGTGGTGGTCGTTTATCCGATGCTCAAGGACGACGTATTGCATCGGTGATTGGATCAAGTATTGCTTTAGCGGGTGTAATTATTTTGACGGTTTCTATACATCCATGGATGTACTTAGTTGCAATGTCAGTCATGGGTGTTGGTGGTGCTTTTCTTTCAACTACTCCGGCCAGCATTGTTGGTGACGTTATCCGCGGCCGCGGTGGCCAAGTAATCGCGATATTTCAAATGGCAGGAGATGCCGGAATGATTGCTGGGCCAATCATTATTGGAGCCTTGTCTGATGCTTATTCCTATCGCACTGCATTTGCTGTCTCTGCCGTTGTCTTTGCAATCGGTGCCGCTATGACAACTCAAATTCCTGAGACCCGCCAAGCGTATTTATCTGGAGAAAAGGAAAGACCCCAAGTTAATAACCTGGGGTCCCTCGAGTAATACCTGTTAGTCGTTACCGCGCAGGATTGATAGCAAGCGCAGAACTTCCATATAGAGCCAAACGATGGTGACCATTAAACCAAATGCTGCGCGCCAAGACTCTTGCTCTGGCAAACCTGCATCGATTCCCTTTTGAATCTGATCAAAATCTAGAATCAAAAAGAAGCTAGCAAGCACCATTCCACCAGCTGCGATGATTAAACCAAAGCCACCGATGCTATAGATGCTGGCACCAAAGAATGAACCGATAAATGAGAGCAG
>WLKQ01000040.1 GCA_009701185.1 Actinomycetota bacterium
AGTTAGTTTTACAACTTGTCTGCGAAGGCAAATCCAACTCTGCCATCGCGCTGGAGACTGCGCATAGCGAAAAAGTAATTGAAAATACCGTGAGCAGAAGTGCGCAGGTTTTTGGTATTAAATCCGATGCAGATACAAATTTGCGAGTTCTCCTAGCGTTAGCATTTCGTACGCATTACGGTGATCGTGCTTTTGATCAACTCAATGTTCCATGTGCACATATGGTTATGGGTCCGGATGGACGTTCGCTCTGCGATCGTCACGTTGATTAACTAAGGAAAATTTTTTTATACTGAGGGCTACCCCTCTATCACTTTTCTCACACTCACTCGAGGGGTACCCCTCGCCTTTTCACATAGCTACTGACTCACCTACGAGTTAACTATGTAATGCATCTAAAAGAGATGTCTAAAAGGAGAGAAAAGAAAATGAAACGTACTACTTTTGACAAAATTGTAACCTTCGTAGGTTTTGGTTTGGGTGTCTTCTTGTTGATTGCTGCAGGCTTACTTAACTGGGGCGCAACTTTTGCAAGCGGAACAGTTGCTTCACAGTTGGAGGCGCAACAAATAACAATTCCAGATAGTAATGGTGATCCGGAAGCCGATGCTGCGACAGTCGCATTCTTTAAAGACAATGGTAAATCGGTCATGAGTACTGGCAAGCAAGCACAAATGTACGCCGACCACTACATTGGTTTCCATTTATCTAAAATGCCAACATATGCATCTGCATCAGGCTTATCCCGTGCCGCTGCAGGAGCAGCAGCAGCTGATCCAACTAATGCAGATTTACAGGCCGCACTTAAAAAAGCTAATGACACTGTGGAGACAGTATTTAAAGGAGAATCACTACGTGGCATGTTGCTTAACGCTTACGCATTTGGAACTCTCGGCATGATTGCCGCAATCGCTGCAAAAGTTACTTTCGTAGGAGCTCTTGTGATGTTCCTCTTTGTCTTTGCTGGTCTACGCAATATTCGTCGCACCCCACCGGATGCGACGATTTAACCCTCAACTCTCCGTGAGGGGTTAGAAAAAGCCCCCTGGTTAATTTCCAGGGGGCTTTTTCGTACTGTTTTTTCTTTAGCGTTCTAGCTTTCCAGAGATGAAGTCTTCAGTCTTCGTGTGTGCTGCTTCATCGGTGTACTGAACTGGAGGCGTCTTCATGAAGTAACTTGAAGGCGAGAGAAGTGCTCCACCGATTTTGCGATCCAAGCCAATCTTGGCGCAACGAAGTGCATCGATGATGACACCGGCAGAGTTTGGTGAATCCCATACTTCCAACTTGTATTCAAGGTTCAGAGGAACATCGCCAAATGCACGGCCTTCGAGGCGAACGTAGGCCCATTTGCGATCATCTAGCCATGGAATGTAATCCGAAGGCCCAATGTGAACATTCTTCTCACCCATGTCATGATCGAGTTGAGATGTAACTGAATTGGTTTTTGAAATCTTTTTTGACTCTAAACGATCACGCTCGAGCATGTTCTTAAAGTCCATGTTTCCACCAACATTGAGCTGATAGGTGCGATCGAGATGAACGCCACGATCCTGGAATAACTTAGCCATGATGCGGTGAGTAATGGTTGCACCTACTTGGCTCTTAATATCATCGCCAACAATCGGCAAGCCTGCATCAGCAAACTTCTTTTCCCATACTGGATCAGATGCGATAAACACTGGTAGCGCATTAACGAAAGCACATCCGGCATCGATTGCGCACTGCGCGTAGTACTTCGCAGCAACTTCTGAACCTACAGGTAAGTAGCAAATCAATACATCGACTGCTTCATCCTTTAATACTTGCACGACGTCTACCGCTGGGGCATCTGACTCGGTGATGGTCTCCCTGTAATACTTACCAAGTCCATCATTTGTCACTCCGCGCAAAACTGGCACGCCGGTTTTTGCAACATCGCTAAATTTAATTGTGTTATTTTCACTCGCCCAAATTGCATCTGCTAAATCGAGACCAACTTTTTTAGCATCTACATCAAAGGCTGCAACGAACTTGATGCTAGAGATGTGGTATCCCCCAACAACAGCGTGCATCAATCCTGGAATCTCTTGATCAATGGCAGCATCCTTGTAATAGGTCACTCCCTGAACTAAAGAGTTAGCGCAGTTTCCTACGCCAATTATTGCAACACGGATGTCGCCTTTACCGGTTGTTATATTCACTTCATTTCCTCTCGGTTTTGATCATGTCTTCCAGCCAAGCAATCTCTCGATCAGCTGATTCCAGTGAGTGACGTCGCCACTCCTCTAGATATTTATCGATTCCAATCGGTGACTTCTCGAGTTCACCGCGCAGAATCTCTGCCTTCTCCTTGAGACGGCGATGGCGCCCCTCAAGAATTCTTACTCTGTTATTTGCAGATGTTGGGGAAAAGAATGCAAAACGGATTTCAAAGCCTTCGTCTTCCCATGTATCTGGGCTGATCGTCTCGGTTAAATGGGAAAAGCGAGAGAGACCTTTTTCTGTAATCGCATAGACGATTCGCGAGCGCCGAGATGTACTCTCAACGAGAACCTCCTCGATGACGCCGCCTTCAACCATACGACGAAGCTGTGGATATAGGACCGAGAATGAGAGTGCTCTGAATGGGCCAAAGATGGCTCCCATACGCTTGCGCAGCTCATAGCCGTGCAGAGGGTTCTGGGAGAGCAGGCCCAGGAGAGCGAACTCAAGTGAATCGCTGCGTGAGCGCATTCCTACTCCCTTCCCATCGGCCTATATATCTATTCGATATATCGAACCGTAATCTAACTCGATACTTAATCCGCTGCAACTCGGCCGCCAAAAGGTGTGGCGTACGCCTCAGTACGTCAAGGAGCCCGCGTACCCTCAGAGGTAGCGCCTATCAAAGCCGATAGGCCCTTAGGAATAGGACGTCTAATGTCTCTACTTACATGGAAACTGCATGGAGATGGCAAATCAATATCCCAGGGCGAGGTCGTATCGACCGATGAACGCCTGACCTGGCCACGTACGATGGGTGTGGGCTTACAACACATCGCTGCGATGTTCGGTGCAACCTTCCTCGTCCCAATCATCACTGGCTTCCCACCAACGACCACCCTCTTTTTCTCTGGCGTTGGAACCCTTCTCTTTTTAGCTCTCACCCAGAACAAAGTTCCTAGCTATCTAGGTTCATCCTTTGCCTTCTTGGCACCAATCGCTGCTGCAAAGGCAAACGGTGGAATGGCCGTTGCACTCGGTGGCGTAGTTGTCACTGGTCTGATCTTGGCCGCAGTTGGCCTGATCGTTCGCCAATCTGGGATCGGTTGGATTAATTGGCTTTTGCCTCCAGTTGTAACTGGAACGATAGTTATGGTTATTGGTTTAAATCTTGCTGGCGCTGCAAAAAATAACTTTGTCGCAGGTCCAACAATTGGCGTGATCACATTGGCCTCTATTGCATTAATCGCCGCTTTCTCGCGCGGCTTCCTTAGCCGTATCAGTATTTTTGCGGGCCTTGTAGTTGGCTACGTTGTTGCTTACGCAATGGGCGATGTATCTACAGATGGAATTACTGCCGCTAAGTGGTTTGCAATGCCTACATTTACTAATCCAACATTTGATGCCAAAGCTATTGTCTTGTTCCTACCAGTTGTACTTGTCTTGATTGCAGAGAACGTTGGCCATGTTAAGGCCGTTGCTGCAATGACTGGCAAGAATCTCGATGATCAAATGGGAACAGCGCTGATGGCCGATGGACTAGCAACAACGCTTGCAGGTATGGGTGGCGGTTCAGGTACAACAACATATGCCGAGAATATCGGCGTTATGGCTGCGACTCGCGTGTACTCCACTGCTGCATATTGGATCGCTGGCGTTGGAGCGATTGGTTTATCACTGTCTCCAAAGTTTGGTGCAGTCCTTAGTTCTACTCCAGTTGGCGCCCTTGGTGGCGTTGGCGTAGCACTCTTTGGAATGATCGGCGTGCTTGGTGCACGTATCTGGATTGAGGGCAAAGTTGATTTTGCTAACTCAACTAACTTGATAATTGCAGCTTCAGCGTTGATTATCGGTATTTCAGATATGTCATGGACTCGTGGAGATTACACATTCAGCGGAATCATCAATGCAACATTAGTTGCCATTGTTGGCTACAGAGTGCTTCACTCAATTGCAACATCTCGAGGTAACAACTAATCTAGATATATGGTGATTCCATCGCGGCTTGCTGAATACATCGCGGCCGCGATGGTAATCATTATCGCTCCAGGCCCCAGCGTCTTATTTGTGATCGCACGTGCTATTGCATGGGGGCGCAAGACGGCCGTATTCACAGTTGCAGGAAATGTAACCGGCTCATTTGTTCTCTCAGTCTTCGTAGCCCTTGGTCTTGGCCCAATTCTGCAACGTTCAGATCTTGCCTACAGTGCAGTGCAATGGGGTGGCGGACTTTACTTAATGTATTTAGGTATCGATGCGATTAGGCATCGGCGCGTACATGCCGCTGACATGACTAACCAAGGCGATGTCGCTCCACGTGTTACTCAATCTATTCGCGATGGCTTTTGGGTCGGTGCCTTGAATCCAAAGGCGATAGTTTTCTATGCTGCAGTTTTACCCCAGTTCATCGATCGTGAGCGCGGCAGCGTTACTGCACAGTTAATTCTCCTAGGGGCGATCTTTTCAATACTGGCATTTGTATCCGATGGTTCATGGGGTTTATTGGCGGGCACCGCACGTCAGTGGTTAGCAACTGATCCGCAGCGGCTTGAAAAACTGCGCGCTACTGGTGGAACCATCATGATAATTCTAGGAGTTGCGGTATTGATCTCAGCAATTGTCAGTGGCTAAGGGCAGAATAAGCATATGAAAAAACCGAGTAAGCCAGCGCGCGAAAACATCTCCCCTTCCGATTTAACTTTCGGCCTATCTACATGTAAGCGCTGCTTGTGGATTAAATACTGGTACAAAGTGATTATGCCTGGCCAGTTTCCATTAGTGGGCACCTTTGCCAGTATGCAAGAGGAGCATTTCCATCGCGCCGATATGCCCACTATCGATTCATCTCTGCGTCCCGGCACAATCACAAAGTGGGGCGAGTGGGTAAAGAGTAAACCACTGCAGATCAATGGCGCCGATACCCGCTGGCGCATATTAGGAAAATATGATCTTGTCTCTACAAATGTCGACGGAACTATCGGTCTTATAGATTGCAAAGTCTCTGATAGCGCACGAGATAACGGCGCTTTTTATTCACCACAACTAGAAGCCTATGCATATGCACTTGAGAATCCAGCTGCTGGTAAGCCAGCCAGTGTCGCATCGATGGGTCTGCTTGTCTGGAATCCAGTTTCTGCAATCGGTGAGGATAAGCACTCGTATGGATTTTCAGTCACTCAAAAATACTTAGCGGTCGAGCGAGATGTTCCGAACTTCTTAGCGACCATCGAAGGCTTTATTAACGTTCTTGAAGGTGAGATCCCAGAACCAGGTAGTGAGTGTCCAACGTGTGCATATCTAGTATCTAGGCATGCATTAGATGGGCTTTAGTCCTCTTCCCCCGCGACATTAATATCATCGGGCTTACTTTTCTTCGGAGCATAAATATCTACATACTCTTGACCTGACATCTCGGCGATTTTTGAAACGATCTGATCGGTTACTGTTCGCAAAAACTGCAGATCAGATGAATCGCCAGAGAAATACATCGGTTCACCAAAAATCATTCCTACTCGATGAAGATTGGGAATCACTTGTCCGGTTGGTTGAATCTTGTCGGTGTTTGACATCGCTACGGGAATGACAGGGGCACCTGATTCAATGGCAAGGCGGGCAATTCCAGTGCGGCCTTTGTAGAGACGACCATCGGGAGAGCGGGTTCCTTCTGGATAAATTCCCAAGCACTTACCTTCTGCCAAAACCTGCAATCCAGTAATCAACGCCGCCTCTGATCGCCGTCCACCTGAGCGATCAACGGGAACTTGCCCTAAAGCTTTAAACGTAACCTTCTTCAACAGGCCCTTGGGCCCAGGTGAGGTGAAGTACTCGCTCTTAGCTAAGAAAGTAACTTTACGTGGCACAACCAGTGGCATAAATATGGAGTCACTAAAGGAGAGGTGGTTAGAGGCGATAATGACCGGCCCTTTAGCTGGAACATTTCGTAGACCTTTAACCTTGGGACGAAAGGCGCTCATCAGGAATGGGGTCAAAAAGGCCCTCAGGATTCCATAGGGCAGGTTGTTGAACACGTGCCTAATTTAGCCGCTATTGCTCCGTATGACACTATCTGAGGGTGAGTAAAACCCCAGAAAATCCGCAGGATGACGGCTCCGATGAGATTGAGCTGATGCGCAGCGAATTCGATTCAATCATCGAAGGCCTCTCGTTGGATGAGTCCTCCCCTTCAAGCTTTCTGGAGGATTTGGATCGAATCGATGAAGCCGATCGTTTCATTGCGCCAATTGTGCCGCGCCAAAATCTGCGCTCAACATTTTTTTCCGCCAAGAATGCAATAACGCGATGGTTTAATCGCCGTGATCACGATGATGATGATGGAGCGCACATATGAGTAATTTTCGTTGGGGAGTTATAGGTACGGGCGGAATAGCGCGCGCATTTATAAGAGATTTAACGATGACGGAGAATCAATCAGTAGTTGCAATTGGTTCACGCACGTTATCTAAAGCGCAAGATTTATCTGCCGAAACTCCCGGTTCAATTGCCTATGGAAGTTATGAAGAAGTGGTTCGCGATAATAATGTAGATGCAATCTATGTTGCCACCCCGCATCCTTACCATAAAGAGCACACTCTGCTGGCACTGAATGCTTCAAAACCTGTTCTGTGCGAAAAGCCTTTTGCCATCTCCGCACGTGAAACCCAGGAAATGATTGATTGCGCAATTAAAAATAATGTTGCACTGCTTGAAGCGATGTGGACAAGATACTTGCCGCACATTGCACAATTGCGCGAAATACTTGCAAGTGGAGTACTTGGAAAAATTTACAACATTCAGGCAGATCATGGACAACGCTTGGCAGATAGAAACATTCCACGTCTAGTTGAACCCGAGCTTGCAGGTGGAGCCCTACTTGATTTAGGTATTTATCCCATTTCATTTGCGCATTTAGTTTTAGGAACTCCAGAACGAATCACATCAACAGGTGTATTGACTGACCGAGGCGTCGATGCACAAACGAGTGCAATCTTTGATTACGCAGATGGCGCTCAAGCTGTGATCTCCACAAATATGATTGCGCAAACACCTTGTCGTGCAGTTGTCTCTGGTTTATTAGGTAGATTAGAAATCGATAGCGTTTTCTATGCTCCGACATCGATGCGCTTAATTCTCCTCGATGGCACAATTACGCATTACCCACACACATATCAGGGTCATGGACTACGTGAACAAGCTATTGAAATGGCCCGAGTTGTGCACTCAGGCGCACTTGAGTCGCCATTAATGCCCTGGAGTCAAACTCTGGCAGTTATGAATACGTTAGATGAAATTCGCCGACAGATTGGCCTTACATATCCTTGCGAAAATTAAAGGCGAGCTAAATCTGCAACGCCAACTAAACCGGCTTCGTTCCCAAGTGCTGCAGCAATAATCTGCGGATAAGGATGCTTGCCAGCAAAAGGCATATTGCGCTGAAGTGATTCACGTGTTGGTGCGAGCAAAATTTCTCCAGCATCGATAACGCCGCCACCGATAACAACACATGATGGATCTAACAGAACCGACAGCGATGCAATTCCCGCACCTAACCACTGACCCGTTGTGTTAAAGGCGGCAAGAGCAACTGGATCGCCTTCACGGGCAGCGTCAGTAATCGCTTGACCAGTGAGTCCAGCAACGGTGCCATCTCCCCTTGATAAAAGATTTCTCGCAATCTCTGGGCTTGCATTTATAGCTTCACGCGCATGACGCAAAAGCGCATTGCCTGATGCATATTGTTCAAAACAGCCACGTGCACCGCATCCGCACAAATGTCCTTCTGGCACAACGCGCAGATGACCAAACTCTGCAGCGATTCCAAATGCGCCTCGATACAAGGAACCATTGACAACAATTCCACCACCGATACCTGTTCCAACTGTCAACATCATCATGTGATCTTGATTGCGGCCTGCACCAAACTTGGCTTCACCCCACGCGGCAGCATTTGCATCGTTTTCGATCACAACTCGAAGCCCAATTAATTGCGAGAGTTCTGTTTCTAAGTTAACGCCATTCCAATCGGCAATGTTTGGCGTAGCAAGCATTGTCTTTCGATCAGATGAAACAAATCCAGCCGCTGATACACCAACAGATGTAACGGGGAATTCTTCTAGTAACTCTTTAGCAATATCGGCAATCGCAGAAGTAAGGGCGCTACCACCCTGCCGAGGAGTGTCTTTTCGTGCAGTTGTGAGAACTGCACCATTCTCATCTACGACCCCACCTAAAACTTTGGTGCCACCAACATCGATACCGATCGAATAAACCATAAGAGACTAAGCCTCTAAAGCGCTCTTGAGTTGAGCCAGAGCGGCATCGATAGTTTTTTTCTCTTCTTTCTGGCGCATCATTGCTGGAATTGGAATCGATGCAGCCACAGTGAGTGAGTAGGTAACGCTCGTCGTATCCTCATCGATAGTTTTTAACTCGTAGGAGCCATCCATCGCAGTCAACACATCGGCATCATCGAGGGAAAAGCTCACCTTTGCTGGCGCTTCACTCCAGTCGTAATCGAGGGTAACTCGATCCTTCATCATGCCGGCATCGATCGTCATCTTCACTTTTGTTATACGACCTTGTTCATCCCGGGCTAAGGCTTCGGCAGCCTTAATGGAGCTCGACCATTCTGGGTATCGATCAAAGGCAAAGAGGAGCTCTGAAACGGTGGCTAGTGGTGCCTCGATGGAAATCGTGGACGTGCTTAATTCGCTCATGGCGCAAGGTTACTCCTCTTCCCAATTAATCAAACCTCGCGCTAGCGTTACGCCTATGAATGAAATCACTAACCCAGCCCTTGTCCCTGCAGCAACCGCCGGAAATCTGACCAATCTGATCGCTGAACGCGCATGGTTTGAGCCAGAGCGAATCATCATGTCTCGCCCATTAGGCGATGCCTGGCAGAGCATGACTGCCCGCGAAGTAGAACAAGAGATTCGAGCAACTGCCAAAGGATTAATTGCAGCAGGAATTCAGATTGGCGATCGCGTAGCTATCATGTCCCGTACACGCTATGAGTGGACCATTTTGGATTTTGCAATCTGGTTTGCCGGAGGAATTGTAGTTCCGGTCTATGACACTTCATCAGCAGAACAGATTGATTGGATTCTCAACGATTCGCACTCTGTTGGAATAATTGTTGAAACTCCCGCTCTTCGCGACCTGGTTTCTACAGTTCAGCCTTCGCACACCAAACATGTGTGGACGATGACTGAAGATGTCCTTTCTATTTTGAAAACTGCCGGAACCCATATTGGTGATGATGAGATCGATCGCCGCAGAAATGCATTAGTCCCAGACACAATTGCAACAATTATTTACACGTCAGGAACTACTGGAAAACCTAAAGGTGTTGTTCTAACTCATAGCAACTTTTTATCTGAATGCGGAAATGTTGTTCAAGGCGCATCAGATCTATTCTTAAAACCAAATGGTTCTACGCTTCTCTTCTTACCGGTCGCCCACGTTTTTGGACGCATGGTTCAAGTTGGTGCAATTGCCGCTGGTTTACACCTAGCGCACTGCAGTGATCCAGTTGGCAGATTGCCATTTGATTTAGCTTCATTTAAGCCTACATTCGTTCTCGCTGTTCCTCGAATTTTTGAAAAGATCTATAACGGTGCTGAAGCAAGAGCTAATGCTGCAGGTAAGGGGAAGATTTTTGCAAAGGCTGCAGATGTTGCAATTGCATACTCTGAAGCCCTTGATAAGAAATCGATTTCTCCCCTGCTATCGATTAAGCACAAACTCTTTGACAAGCTTGTGTACTCAAAGATTCGTGCTGGAATGGGCGGCCGCGTAGAAGCAGCAATTTCGGGTGGAGCTCCGCTGGGGGCGCGCCTAGGACACTTCTATCGCGGTGCGGGAATTACGATTTTGGAAGGCTATGGATTAACTGAAACCACTGCTGGTGCAACATTGAATTTAACCTCTGCCCACCGCGTCGGTTCAGTAGGTCGCCCACTACCGAGCACATCTATCAAGATTGCCGACGACGGTGAAGTCTTGATTCGCGGACCAATCGTTATGCGTGGCTACTGGAATAATCCAGGTGCTGATAGTGAAGTCTTTACTGGAGATCGTTGGTTTCAATCTGGAGATCTCGGAAAACTCGATGACGAAGGTTTTCTCTACATAGTCGGACGTAAGAAAGAATTGATTGTTACTGCCGGTGGAAAAAATGTTGCACCTGCAGTACTTGAAGATCGTTTGCGCGCCCATCCACTCGTAAGCCAGTGCATGGTCGTCGGCGACAATCAACCCTTTATCGCCGCCCTTATTACTATCGATCAAGATGCCCTCAAAGGTTGGGTTGCTAATAATAAAAAGGAGGGTGCATCTATGCAGGACTTAGCCCGAGATCCAGATTTAATTTCGGTTATTCAAACTGCAGTTGATGATGCAAATAAAGCCGTCAGCAAGGCAGAGTCGATTAGAAAGTTTGTAATCTTGCCAACCGACTTCACTATCGCTGGCGGTCACCTGACTGCCAAACTCTCTATTAAGCGACATGTCGTTGCTAAAGAGTTCGCCAAAGAGATTGAGCAACTCTTCACCAAGTAATACCTATGTGAGCGCAACAGCGCGAGTAAGACTCGCACAAGAGCTACACGATGGAATCGCCCAAGATCTCGTGGGGTTGAGCTATTTCATCGATGCTCTTCTCGCGCGCGATGACGCCTCGATTGAGTTACGGCAAAAACTACGAACCCTTCGATTTACAATCTCGGATGTCCTAGAGCGTGTACGGCGCGAAATTTATGAGCTCAGGGTTGATACAACCAAAGACGAACTACTTTTGGCTGGTGATATGAAGTATGAGCTATCGAGGGTTTTTAATGAGTTGATTAGAAATATTGAGGAGCATTCACACGCAAACGAGATAACTATCTCTATTGGAGATGATGGAGTCGGTGGTGCACACCTCAAAGATGGACACCATGGACTTCGTGGAGCAACTGAGCGCATTTCCGATTTAGGTGGATCGTTATCTATTGAGTCGGAAAAACCTGGAACTCATATAGAGATTTCTCTTCCCTGGAATCCTCGATGACTCGGATAGTCATTATCGATGATCACGCCATCGTTCGCGAAGGACTTAAGCGCGCCCTTATTGGAGCAGGGTATGAAGTTGCATCCGAAGCTGCAACACAAGGTGAAGCTCGGGCAGTAATTGCGCACTGTAATCCCGATGTAATTGTTGTAGACCTTAATCTGCCCGACGGCAGTGGCTTCGATATAATTTTGTGGGCTAGAAAACTCTCCAAGAGTTTAGGCATAGTCGTTCTAACGTTGAGCGAAAATGATTCGCATATTCTGGCTGCGATGCAAGCAGGTGCAAGTGCTTACGTGAGTAAAAACGCTCCTCTGCCGGAACTCTTGGCAGCGATTGAATTTTCAACCAAGTCTCCACTGAGTTTTTCATCTAAGGATTTACACCGCGCACTCTTGCAAACCCAGAATAGTTTTCAATTAACTGCGCGGGAGTTTGATGTTTTAGCTCTATTACCCGATGGTGCGACCACAGAAATGATTGCCCAGGCTCTATTTTTGAGTCAAGCGACGATTAAGACACATTTAGCGTCGATCTTTAGAAAATTAGAAGTAACGAATCGAACCGCCGCTGTACATAAGGCAAGAATTCACAAACTAGTGGAGTAACAACCGTGAAAACTCTTTGGCCCATAACTCCCAGCGCCAATTTTCTTCAATCCATTGGCGGCCAGCCAAGCCCATTTTTTGGCATGCATCCCTGTTGCCTAGTAGTTCAGTGACAGATTGTGAAATAGCTTTTACATCTAGGCCATTCACAACAACTCCGGTTACACCTTCTATGACCGCATCGGGAGCACCACCCGATGAACCTGCAATTACTGGTAGCCCACATGCGCTAGCTTCAAGATAAACAATCCCTAGACCTTCAACTTCAAGTCCAAAGAATCGTGAACGAGAAGGCATAGCAAAGACATCACCGATGCAAATGTACTGCGGCAGTTGAGAATAGTTAATTCTGCCTATGAAGCTGACATGTGATGACAGTCCATGTTTATTTACAAGGTC
>WLKQ01000041.1 GCA_009701185.1 Actinomycetota bacterium
AGAAATGGCTGGTACAATTGACCCTCTAGCGAAGGGCAACACATGACATTTAAGGTCGGCGAAACCGTTGTTTATCCTCATCACGGAGCAGCTCTTATCGAAGCGATAGAAGTTCGTGTGATCAAAGGTGAAGAAAAGACCTATCTAGTGTTGAAAGTTGCGCAAGGAGATCTAACAGTTAGAGTCCCTGCAGAAAATATCGACCTCGTGGGTGTTCGCGATGTTGTCGATTCTGCCGGCCTAGATCGAGTATTCAACGTATTACGTCAGCCTTATACAGAGGAACCAACCAACTGGTCACGTCGCTACAAGGCAAATCTTGAGAAGTTAGCTTCAGGAGATGTTATTAAGGTCGCAGAAGTTGTGCGCGACTTGTACCGCCGTGATTTAGACCGCGGTCTATCAGCTGGTGAAAAGCGCATGCTCGCCAAGGCGAAGCAGATCCTTATCTCAGAGCTCGCACTTGCTGAGCGCACTGATGAAGAAAAGGCTGCAGTAATCCTTGACGAGGTTCTTGCTTCCTAAATCCATGTCTGTAAGCGCCATCATTGCCGCAGCCGGCAGTGGTGAAAGATTTGGCGCAGGATATCCAAAAGCATTAATTCAACTAGGTGATCGCACCTTGTTGGAGCATGCAATTTCTGCGCTTGCTCCAGTTGCAGATCAAATAATTGTTGCCGCCCCCGTTGGATTTGAACAACAAATAAGCCAACTTGTAGGCGGTGGAATCACAGTTGTTTCAGGTGGTTCAACGCGTTCTGCAAGTGTGCGCAATGCTCTCGCAGTTGTTACATCTGACTTCGTATTAGTTCATGATGCTGCACGAGCACTTGCTAGTACTGAATTAGCGCGCTCGGTTGTCACTTCGCTACAGAGTGGCAATACAGCCGTAGTTCCAGGTTTGCTCGAAGTAGATACAGTAAAAACAATTGATGCCAGCGGTCGAGTAACTGCAACACTTGATCGTTCAGAGCTTCGTCGCATACAGACGCCACAAGGCTTTTCAGCGAAAGCACTTCGAGATGCACATGCCAGCGGTAAAGAAGCAACTGATGATGCTGCACTTATTGAACTTCTTGGCGGCACAGTAAACGTCATCGATGGCGAAGAGAGAGCTTTGAAAATAACGACGCCAAGTGATCTCACTGCAGCTTTAACGTACCTTGGGTTCACCAATAGTTTCAGAACTGGAATCGGCACAGATGCTCATGCCTTTGCTACTGGTCGAGAACTGTGGCTGGCTGGTCTTAATTGGCCTGGTGAAGAAGGCGTTGATGGTCATTCAGATGGGGATGTTGCAGCACATGCAATTTGTGACGCACTATTTGCGGCAACTGGTTTAGGAGATTTAGGCAGTAACTTTGGAACTGATCGCCCAGAGTATGCAAATGCATCAGGGTCAACGTTGTTGCAACAAACCCGCGAACTGGTGACTAAAGCCGGTTATGCAATTTCAAATGTGACCGTGCAAATTATTGGTAGCAAGCCAAAAATAGGTGCGCGTAGAGCAGAAGCTATCGAGGCTATTTCAAAGGCCCTGGGCGGCGTAGATGTTTCAGTGTCGGCAACGACGACCGATGGCATGGGTTTAACCGGAGAAGGCAAAGGTATTGCGGCAGTTGCAAGCGCTTTGGTCTACAAGCAGTAGAATTAAGGAATGTCCGCACTGAATTTATACGACACTGCAACGCGCGAAGTCGGCGTTTTTAGCCCACTTAAGCCCGGTGAAGTTTCGATGTATGTGTGCGGTGCAACAGTTCAAGGCGCTCCACATATTGGCCATGTACGAAGTGCTATCAATTTTGATATATTGCGGCGCTGGTTAATTCATAGTGGATATAACGTTACTTTCATTCGCAACGTCACAGATATTGATGACAAGATTTTACAAAAAGCTCCTCAAGAAAATATGCCGTGGTGGGCTTTAGCTTTGAAATATGAACGTGCTTTCACGCAGGCATTTTCCGCACTCAATGTTCTACCGCCTACGTATGAACCCCGCGCCACTGGTCACATCACGCAAATGATCGAGCTCATGCAGACTCTTATTGATAATGGAAGTGCATATGCCCCAGGTAATGGCGATGTTTATTTAGAGGTTCGTAAATTAAAGCGTTACCTAACGCTTTCTCGTCAACATGTTGATGATTTACAACCAGCTGCAGAAACTGATGAGAGATTTAAAAAAGATGTTCGCGACTTTGCGCTGTGGAAAGCAGCAAAACCAGGTGAGCCTTCATGGCCAACTCCTTGGGGTGCAGGTCGTCCAGGTTGGCACCTTGAATGTTCAGCGATGGCGTATGCATATCTGGGCGAAAGCTTTGATATCCATGGTGGTGGCTTAGATTTAGTTTTTCCACATCATGAAAATGAAATCGCACAGTCAGAGGCTGCCGGTTATGGCTTTGCTGCGCGCTGGTTACACAATGCTTGGGTTACTCAATCTGGTGAAAAAATGAGTAAATCTCTAGGAAATACTTTGCAGGTTGAAGTTATTTTGCAAAAAGTTCGGGGCATTGAACTGCGCTGGTATTTAGGTGGAGCTCATTATCGCTCGATGCTTGAATATTCAGAAGGTGCGTTAGCTGAATCTGCCGTTGCATTTGGCCGTATTGAAAACTTCTTAAAGCGTGCAGCTGAGATATTAGGTAAAACACCAGCCATATCGATGAGTGCTGGGTTTACTGATGCCATGAATGATGATCTAGCAGTCCCTGCAGGGTTGGCATCTATCTCTGAGAATTTACGACTTGGAAATCAAGCTATCACTGACAATGATGTGGCTGCGATAGCACTAAATGCCAGTGAGATTCGTGGAGCGTTATCGATTCTTGGTTGCGATCCATTTGATTCCAACTTTGCTGGACAGGCACCGAGTGATCTAACCCATGCATTAGATGGTGTTATTCAATTAGCGCTGAAAGAACGCGCTGCCGCACGCGATCGCAAGGATTTTGCTGCCTCAGATTCCATCCGTGATGGACTACTGGAATTAGGAATTACAATTGAGGACACTGCACAAGGGCCACGTTGGTCAATTATGGAAAAGAGCTAACGATGGCAGGAAATTCATCCCGCAAAGGCGCAATCCGCGCCTCTAAAAAGGGACCCACAACAGGCACTGGTGGGAAAAATAAAAAACGATTAACAGGTAAAGGTCCAACTCCTAAGGCTGAAGACCGTCCATATCACGCAGCTGCAAAGCGTAAAAAAGCTGTAGCTAAAAAAGCCGATAGCAAAGAAGTTCGTACTGCGCGCGCTCCACGTGGTGATCGTCCACGCGGTGAAATTGTTGCAGGTCGTAACGCAGTTCTTGAGGCGTTACGTGAAAGCGTGCCAGCAACCGAGTTAATGGTTGCACGCAGCATTGATGTAGATGATCGCGTGGCCGAATCACTCAAGTTAGCTCTGCACTTAGGTTTACCAATTCGCGAAGCGCATCGCGCTGAAGTTGAAGGCATTTCACCTAATAGTCAAGGAATCATTCTTGCGATTAAGCCATTTCAATATTCAAGCTTTGAAGAGATTATGCAGCGCGCAAAGTATCCAGCGCTCATCGTCGCATTAGATGGCGTAACTGACCCACGTAACTTAGGCGCAATTATCAGAAGTGCTGCAGCATTTGGTGCCGCAGGTGTCATTATGACTGAGCGTCGTGCAGCATCTATGACAGCATCTGCATGGAAATCTTCTGCCGGCGCTGCCGCACGTTTGCCTATTGCTCAAGTAACTAACCTTGCACGCACAATTGATGCAGCTAAAAAAGAAGGTCTCTTTGTCGTTGGGTTAGATGGAGAATCAGAGGACGTCATTAGTTCAATGAAGATTGCAACCGAAGCGATCATGATCGTTGTCGGTAGCGAAGGTAAAGGCTTAGCCCGCTTGACTCGTGAAAAGTGCGACTTAGTCATCTCAATTCCAATTAGTGCAACGACTGAATCACTCAATGCCAGCGTTGCAACAGCGATCGCTCTTTTCTGGGTAGATCAGGCACGCCGCAAGGGTTAAGTGACGTGGTTTTTGAACGTTTTATAGCAATCGGTGACTCCTATACCGAAGGTATGTCGGATGAAAAAAAATATGGAAATTATCGAGGTTGGGCCGATCGCACCGCCGATGTAATGGCCGCCCATCACAGCGATTTCACGTATGCCAATCTTGCGATTCGTGGAAAGCTAGTTCGCCAAGTAGTCGATGAACAGATTGAAGCTGCTATTTCCCAAGTTACTGGTCGACAGACTCTTATCTCATTTCACGCCGGTGCTAACGATGTGATTCGACCTAATTACCGTTCTGAGTTAGTTCTTCCTTTATACGCCGAAGCTGTCAGGCGCCTTGCTGCATCGGGTGCAACAATCTTGCTTTTCACAGTACTCGAAAGAACTGGAAATACCGGCAAAGCAGCAAAAATGTGGGAGACAAGATTTAGAGAGTTCAACCGAAATGTGCGTGCAGTAGCACAAGAAGTCGGTGCGATTGTTGCTGATGCAAATGAAGAGCCAGCTTTTAGCGATCGAAGATTTTTAGCTTTCGATCGTTTGCATCTGAATGCAATGGGACATGATCGAGTCGCACAAGCTGTACTTGAACTACTCGAACTGCCATTTGATGAAGGTTGGCGTGAACCGTTGCCACCAGCCAAAGAAAAGCATGCCGCGGTGCGTGCTTGGATTACAACAATGTGGTTTATAACTTTTGCGCTGCCATGGATGTGGCGTCGTGCGCGAGGCAAATCATCTGGAGATGGTCGAAGCTGTAAATACCCAATTGCAATTCATTGGCCTATCTCCCACCTAGATTAAATGTGCGACCCACGCCCACAAGGGAGCGCCTTGACTCATCCAATACTTGATTTTTGCAGCCACAAATCTGCCTATCAAGGCATTAATGCGCCTCGATAAGGCTCCATTTTTGAATTTGAGGTATCCACTGCCATAATTGCCGCTGATCGAAAGATCGATACGTGTTCGCACGTAGGCCTCTCTAGCTCAGTGGTAGAGCAGCGCACTTGTAATGCGCAGGTCGTCAGTTCAATCCTGACGGGGGGCTCGTAGTTTTTTAGGAGGGAGCGATTATGTCCATCTTTCCACATGATGATTTTGCCGATGCAATATCTGCCAATGCTGAATATATTAAAAGTTTTAAATATTCGGATCTGACTGGCGTTGCTCAAAAAGGTTTAGCAATCGTTACATGTATGGACTCACGCATTAATCCACTCTCTGTAGTTGGAATGCGATCTGGTGATGCGAAAATCTTACGTAACGCTGGCGCTCGTGTAACTGAGGATGTTTTGCGTACGTTAGTTCTTGCGACTTACTTACTTGGTGTGAAACGAATTTTGATCATGCCTCATACCAATTGTCGTATGGCACAAGTTGATGAAGCCGAGATCCATCGAGAGATCGATACTAAATATGGAATTGATACTTCTGAGTTGGAGTTTAAAACTGTTGCAGACCAGCAAGCGGCGCTTATTGAAGATGTTCAAAAGGTGCGAAACTATCGCTTACTTAATACAGGAGTTTCAGTTGGCGGTGCAATTTATGATGTTGCTACCGGAAAAATTACTCCGGTTGATTGCTAGTTCTACGAATCGGCCAACGCGTTACGGGATAACTGAGATCTTCTAGGAACTGAACGATTACGGCAAGCAAGAGCTCTGGTTTTTCTTTCATCACACTATGCGAAGTCCCTGGAATAATTGCTAACTGGCCAAGTGGCAGGGCTTCATAGAGTTCAACGGTGTGATGATGATTTATAACGTCATCATCACCCGCTAAAACCAATACTGGGCACTCAATACGTGCTAAATCAGTGAGGGCAATATCTGGCTCTTTTGCCCAAATCGCATGCATTCGTTGAGTTTTTTCGAGCAATGTCTGCGGTGCATCGGGTGAAATGAGATTGTATTCTGCTTGATCCTCTTCACTAATCGCTCTCATAATATGCGCATTCGGCATGACGCCGTTGTAGTGAAAATTTCCACCAATTGAAATAATTGACTTGACTAAATCGGGTCGCTTGATTGCAACCATAAGCGCAATTATTGCGCCATCGCTGTAACCAATTAAGTGAGCGGGCTCTTTAACGACATCCTCTAAATAAGCAATTGCTTCATCAGTCTGAAAATCAAAATGCAGACTTCCTTCTTGATCGGCAGTAAAACCTTGGCCGGTTCTGTCGTAAGCAAAAACGTGGAAATCATCTTCAACTGCTGGAACCAGAATGTAATCAAGGCTAGAAGTTTTACTTAAACCACCGTGTAGTAAAACCACAGCTTCACCATCGTTATCCCATTCATATGAATAGATCTGATGTCCGCGAAGGTCTATGTATTGCGGCATTACAAAGAATCCATGATGTGACGGTTACCGCGATCAAATGTTAAGTAGTTCCACGTCCAGTCGGCCATTGTGCCAATCTTGTTGCGCCCACCCACTAAATAAAATAGATGCAACCATAACCAGGCATACCACGCTGGAATTCCGGTAAGCCAAAGTTTTTTTACTTCAACAATTGCTTTATGGCGACCGATCGTGGCCATGGAGCCCTTGTCCGTGTATTTAAATGCTTCGAGTGCTTGTCCACGTGCTAATCGTTTCATTTGTTTTGCGATAAATCTGCCCTGTTGCATAGCCACCGGTGCAACCATAGGAAGAAAACGACCATCTTCGCCAACAAAACCTGCGATGTCACCGATTGCAAAAATATGTGGATAGTGCTTGACCTGCAAGGTGTTATCGACATCAATACGGCTATTTACAAGCGGTAGATTCAACAGTTGGCCAGAGGGTTCACCTTTAACGCCAGCTGCCCAAATAGTTACCTCTGAACGAATAGAGCTACCATCTTTAATCAGGATCGTTCGAGGCTTGATTTCAGCAACTGCAGTATTTAAGTGAACCGTTACACCAAGTTTTTCTAAATCTTTCTTTGCATGCTCAGATAATTTCTCTGAAAACATCGGCAAAATTCTTGGTCCTGCTTCAATCAAACTAATTCGAATATGGGCGGCGGCATGGGCTTGATCATTCTTGAGTGGCCCACGAACTAATTCAGCAAAGGCGCCGGCCATTTCGACTCCAGTTGGTCCGCCGCCGACAACGGATATTGAAAAGATTGTTTCATCTTCAAATCGACAGAGGTCTTCAAATCTGCGCATTACTTCTGAACGGATTAAAAGAGCCTCGTTGACGCTTTTCATCCCAAGTGCATGCTCAGTAACACCAGGAATTCCAAAATCAGCAGTTACCGATCCCAATGCAACGATGAGTTGATCGAACTCCAAAATTTCGCTGCTATCTAATTTGATTGATTTGTTCTTATGGTCGATTGAAATTGGCGAACCCATTCGAAATTGAACGCCAGATTTGCGCAATGCACCGCGAATGGGGTGCGCAACGTGATCAGCTGCCAGACCTGCAGTGGATACCTGATACAGCAACGGTAAAAATGTTTGGAAGTTGTGCCGATCGACAACCGTGACGTGAGCAAAATCAGCCATGGCCCGAGCGGCAGTGAGTCCGCCGAAGCCAGCGCCAAGTATTACTACTCGAGGCTTTTGATGTGTGTTTTGCATGGAGTAAGTCTAGGCTTTGCAACATGAGCACGCCTATTCAAAACCGTAAGTATCTAGTCACAGGGGCATCTGGCTATGTGGGCGGGCGCTTAGTCCGCACGCTTCTAGATGAGATGAGTGATGTGCGTATTTTAGTGCGCGATCGGAACAAGATTCTTGGCCAACCATGGGCTACCCAGGTGGATATATGCGAAGGTAGTGCTGAAAATATCGCCGATTTAGAGCGTGCGTTGGTCGGTGTACACACCGCATTTTACTTGTTGCATTCAATTAATTTAGGGCCAAATTTTGACGAGATCGAAAGTCAGATGGCCAAAAACTTTGCCCAAGCGGCGGAAGGTGCTGGAGTCTCACAAATTATTTACTTAGGTGGAATTGCCAATGATTCAAATATTAGTAAGCACTTAGCATCGCGAGCAATGACTGGTAAATCTTTAGCAACAACTTCAGTTCCAGTGTTAGAACTTCGAGCTGGAATTATTATTGGTTCTGGTTCTGCAAGTTTTGAGATGTTGCGACACTTAACTCATCGTCTACCAATCATGACCACACCAAAGTGGGTCATGAATAAAACTCATCCAATAGCTATTCGCGATATTTTGTATTACTTAAAAGAGACAGCTAAGTTAGATAAACCTGTCAATCAAGTTTTTGATATCGGTGGCCCAGAAGTGCTTTCCTATGCTGACATGATGCAAAAGTTTGCAAAACTTTCAGGCCTAAAGAAGCGCTGGATTATTAAGGTTCCGGTGTTGACGCCTGGACTTTCAAGTTTATGGATCGGATTAGTAACACCCGTGCCAACGGCCCTAGCCCGACCACTGGTCGGCTCATTAATCAGTGAAGTTGTGGCAGATCCAGCAAAATCAATCGACGCGTTAATTCCAAAACCTCCCGAGGGTTTAATCGATGTAGAGAACGCCATCTTGCTTGCGCTCTCAAAAATTACTGCGCATGGTGTTGAAACACGTTGGTCTGATGCGACTATGCCGGTAGCCCCGTGGCAAAAAGCTCAAGGAGATCCCGATTGGGCGGGTGAAACTGTTTTGCGTGATTATCGGGAAGTATTCACGGATGTATCTGTAGAAAAGGTATGGCGCCAGATTGAACGAATTGGTGGCGATAACGGCTGGTTTGGTGCAGATTTTTTATGGTGGGCGCGTGGAGTTCTAGATCGATTCTTAGTTGGCGGAGTGGGGTTGCGACGTGGTCGTCGGGATCCAGATTTCTTACGTGTAGGTGAGAGTTTAGATTTCTGGAGAGTAGAAGAGTTAGAGCGTGGGCACCGATTAAAACTTTATGCTGAAATGGTTCTGCCTGGAAAGGCGTGGTTAGAGTTCACGGTTTCAGAGGTTGACGGTAAGACAAAGATTGTTCAGGAGGCGACATTTAATCCGCGTGGACTTGGTGGGCAGTTGTATTGGTTTGCAGTTGCACCACTTCACCTTTTCGTTTTTCCAACCATGTTACGAAATATTGTGAAGAAGGCAAGAAAGGATGCATGAATTCACGGCTGAAGTTGAGGCACTAGCTGCTGAAGTTTTGGCTTACAGTCTTGATCGCTTAAAAAATGATCCACCCCTTGATGGACCTCGCACGGCTGAAGATTTATTTAATGAAGTTGGAAATACGATTACCGCAAAGGGTCTTGGCGGACATGATGCGTTAGAAGTCTTCACTAGCGTGCTTGCCAAAGCATGTATCTCTACTGATCACCCACGAAATTTAGCCTTCATTCCTTCAGCGCCAACAGAGTATGCAAACCTTTTTGATTTAGTTGTTGGCGCAAGCGCGCTTTATGGCGGCTCGTGGCAAGAAGGTGCCGGCGCAGTCTTTGCCGAAAACCAAGCTCTTCGTTGGCTCTCAGATTTAGCTGGAATGCCTGCATCTGCTGGTGGAGTATTTGTGCAAGGCGGCACGATAGGAAATCTTTCAGCCCTTGTTGTTGCCCGCGCAGAGGCTAAGAAAAAATATCCAGATGCAACTAAATGGGTTATAGCCTGCAGCGAAGAGGCGCATTCTTCAATAGTAAGTGCAGCAAATGTCATGGATGTTGAGGTCATGAAAGTTCCCGTAGCTGCCAGTGGAAAGCTCGTAGGTAGCGCAGTTGCCACAGCAATTGACCAGCTTCATGCAACAACAACGAAGCGAGTATTTGTAGTTGTAGCAACCTCGGGCACTACTAATTTAGGAATTATCGATGACTTAGAAAGTATTGCAACTGCCGCACACGATCGTGATATTTGGTTTCACGTCGATGGCGCCTACGGTTTAGCTGCGCTCTGTGCTCCATCAGTACGTAAACTTTTCAATGGAATTGAACAAGCCGACTCTTTTATTGTTGATCCGCATAAATGGTTGTTCGCACCTTACGATGCGTGCGCATTAATTTATCGCGAACCTGAACTCGCACGCGAAGTTCATTCACAACATGCTTCTTACTTAGACACATTAAAAGATGGAGCGTGGTCACCATCTGATTATGCAATTCAATTAACTCGGCGTACTCGTGGTTTACCTTTTTGGTTTTCGTTAGCCGCGCACGGCACCGATGCGTACACAGAAGCCATGGAACATACATTAGAGATTGCGCGTGCAGCCGCCGAATTAGTTAAAGCGCATCCACATTTAGAACTTATCTGCGAACCTGAACTCTCAATCGTTGCCTTTATTCGCAAAGGGTGGAGTGCTAGTGATTATCACAACTGGTCAGAGGCGTTGTTGTCAGATCAAATTGGATTTATTCCACCGTCATCACATCACAGTCAACCGATTCTGCGATTTGCAATCGTAAATCCATGGACAAAAATTTCAGATATCGAGTTGATAATGGACAGGCTGTAAATCCCACACTTTTACGCTCATCCCGATACGCTTTTACCCATGTCTGCACAGGAAGAGCCACTCATGCACAGCGGCTTAAGTGATTTAGAGACCAGAATCCTCGATTTTGAGGGAAGCTGGTGGCGTTATGCCGGAGCTAAAGAGGCTGCCATTAAAGAGCTTTTTGATCTGACCGCTCCGCGCTACTACCAACTTCTCAACGACTTGATCGACCGTGATGATGCCCTTGCCGCCTCACCGATGCTGGTAAAACGCCTTCGCCGCCTGCGCGAGGCCCGCATGTCCACCCGTATCGCCCGCTAATCACCCCCGTTTTGCGTCTGAGGAATACCTCCCGTAGATTTGGCGTTAGCACTCTCGGGGTGCGAGTGATAAAGCCCCCGGCACACGCAGGATCAAACGAAAGCGAGCACGACTCATGGCAAAGCAGATTGCCTTTAATGAAGAAGCACGCCGCGGATTAGAGCGCGGTATGAATATTTTGGCCGATGCGGTCAAGGTAACCCTTGGACCTCGTGGACGTAACGTCGTCCTTGAGAAGAAGTGGGGCGCCCCAACGATTACGAACGACGGCGTCTCTATCGCTAAAGAGATCGACCTAGAAGATCCATGGGAGAAGATTGGCGCAGAGCTAGTTAAAGAAGTTGCTAAGAAGACCGACGATGTCGCCGGTGATGGAACAACAACAGCAACTGTTTTAGCACAAGCACTTGTGCGTGAAGGCCTACGTAACGTAGCCGCTGGGTCAAACCCAATGGCACTTAAGCGCGGAATCGAAAAAGCTGTTGAGCAGATTGTTGCCGAGCTTTTGTCGATGGCTAAGAGCGTTGATTCAAAAGAGCAGATCGCTGCAACTGCATCCATCTCTGCAGCCGATGCAACTATCGGTGAAATGATTGCTGAAGCGATGGACAAGGTTGGCAAAGAAGGCGTCATCACTGTTGAAGAGTCAAATACTTTTGGTCTAGAGCTAGAGCTCACAGAGGGTATGCGCTTTGATAAGGGTTACATCTCTCCATACTTTGTTACCGATCAAGATCGCATGGAAGCGGTTCTAGAAGATGCATACGTACTAATCGTTAACTCAAAGATTTCCAATATCAAGGATCTAGTACCTGTGCTTGAAAAAGTTATGCAATCAGGCAAGCCGCTTGCAATCATCGCTGAAGATATTGAAGGCGAAGCACTTGCAACGTTGGTAGTAAATAAGATTCGCGGAACTTTCCGCTCAGCAGCAGTGAAGGCACCTGGCTTTGGAGATCGTCGCAAGGCGATGCTTCAAGACATTGCAATCCTTACTGGTGCAACTGTTATCTCTGAAGAAGTTGGTCTAAAGCTTGATCAAGCTGGCCTAGAACTTCTTGGTCGCGCTCGCAAGGTTGTTATCTCTAAGGAAGAGACAACAATCATCGA
>WLKQ01000042.1 GCA_009701185.1 Actinomycetota bacterium
GGAAGCGTAATTGTTGCGCAGTCTCTAGCTGATTTTGATAAGACAACTCATCGTATTGGTCGTGTGTTTTTGTTCATTGGCTTTATTGTCTTACTGCTCATTGCTTTCGCAGCACGCCAAGTTATCAAATTAAGTATGAAGCCACTTGAGTCAGTGGAAGAGACTGCACAAAAGATTGCCGGTGGTGACTTATCAGCACGACTCGAAAATTTTGAACCCAATACTGAAGTTGGACGTTTGAGTACCTCGCTCAACACAATGCTTGGGCGGATCGAAGAGGCATTTGTTCTACGCACTGAGAGCGAAGATAAACTTCGACGCTTTGTTGCCGATGCGAGCCATGAACTTCGAACACCACTTACTGCTATTCGTGGTTTTGCTGAACTACACCGACAAGGCGCGGTACCTGATGGTGAAAAAACAAAAGAGCTTCTTAGTCGTATTGAAAAAGAATCGATTCGCATGGGTGCATTGGTTGAAGATTTACTACTTCTAGCGCGTCTTGATCAGTCCCGTGAGATGGAGCTCAAGCCAGTTAATCTGACACATGTCATTGAGGAGACCGTGGCGTCAGCGTCAGCGGCAGGTCCTGACCATCCAATTACTGTAACGATGCCGGATGAGTTATATACGCTCGGTGATTCAGATCGAATCTATCAAGTCTTCACAAACTTGCTCGCAAATGCTCGCATACATACTCCTGCTGGTACAGCGATAACTATCGTTGCTCATTCTGAAGAGGATGGTATTTACGTAACTGTTGCCGATAATGGCCCAGGATTAAGTGCAGAAGACCAAAATAAGATCTTCGAACGATTCTTCCGCGCAGATCCATCTCGCCAACGAAATAACGCTGAAGGCAGCGGTCTTGGGCTCTCGATTGTTGATGCCGTCATGCAGGCCCACGGCGGCAAAGTTGGCGTGGTTTCAAAGCCTGGCGAAGGCGCTACGTTCACACTCTTCTTTCCACATACACCTACTGCTTAGTTAAGTGACTCCATAGCTTTTAGAACGGCGATGCGCTCAGCAATGGGTGGGTGGGTAGAAAATAACTTCGACACCGATGTTCCGTCTAGTGGTGATTCGATCCAAATGTGGGCGACCGAGGTTGATTTTTGACGCACTACTGTCGAATCCGAAGCTAATACTTCTAGCGCACTGCGAAGTCCGGCGGGGTTACGCGTAAAGGCAACTGCCGTTGCATCCGCTAAAGATTCGCGCTTGCGTGAGATTGCAGATTTTAACAATATGGCGGCAAGTGGAGCCAAGATAAGAATCAGTAATGAAAATATCAATGCGACTGGATTGCCATTTCCTTGGCGATCTCTGTCGCGACCTCCGCCAAACCACATCATGCGGGTTAACATGTCGCTGAGAATCGCAATTGCGCCGGCAGTTGTCGCTGCCACTGCCGATACCAACGTATCGCGATTGGCAACGTGTGCCATCTCATGAGCAATTACACCCTGCAGTTGATCACGATCCATAGCCTCTAAAATTCCAGTTGTAAAAGCAATCAATGCATGCTCAGGATTGCGTCCAGTAGCAAAAGCATTTGGTGCAGTATCAACAACAATTGCAACTTTTGGCATTGGCAGACCACTTGCAATTGTGACTTCTTGAATTAAATTAAATAATTTTGGATTATCTGATTCTTGAATTACCTTAGCGCCGGTCATTGTTATTACTAATTTATCCGAGCCGTAATAAGAACCCCACACTGAAACAATGGCAATGCCAACTGCAATTGGAACGATGCCGGCAGTGCCCGTACCGAAATATGTCATTGCGGCAAAGACAACGAGTGAAACTAAAACACCCATGCCTACTAGCAGACCGATTGTTTTGCGCTTATTCGCCGCCTGTTGGGTTCTAAAGTTCATTGATATTAGAAAGTAACTTTTGGAGCATTGCGATCTTGTGGATCTTCAACCTCATAGAACTCGCGCTCGGTTACTTTGGCAAAGCCAGCAAAGAAGTTAGTGGGCACTGTTTTTACCGCTGTATTCAGCGAGCGCACATTGTCGTTATAGAACTGGCGGCTAAATGCAACTTTGTTTTCAGTCGTTGACAACTCTTCTTGTAATGACAAAAAGTTTGCAGATGCTTTTAGATCTGGATAGGCCTCGGCTACAGCTAACAAGCCGCGAAGTGCCTGAGTGACCATTCCATCGGCAGCTGCGACATCGGCAACAGTTGATGCGCTCGTCGCTTTTGCGCGTGCTGCAACAACGGCATCAAAAGTTGATTGCTCGTGCTTTGCATATCCCTTTACGGTTTCAACTAAGTTAGGGATCAGATCAGCGCGACGCTTAAGTTGAACTTCAATCTGCGCCCATGCTTCATTAACACTAATATTTAAGCGAATTAAACGGTTGTATTGAGCAACAAAAAAGACAGCGATAAGAGCAATGACGCCAAGGATTACGATTGTTTTCATACCTAATTAAACCGCTTTTTTAGGAAAATAATTCCTGAGAGCTAGTTTATTTGAGATTTATGGAAGTTTAAGAATGAACGGCTGGCGGTAGGTCCGCGCTGTCCTTGATACCTTGAGCCATACTTCTCGCTGCCGTATGGGTGCTCTGCAGGTGAGGAGAGTTTGATTAAGCACAGCTGGCCAATCTTCATACCTGGAAACAACTTCACTGGCAGGTTGGCAACATTTGATAGTTCAAGGGTGATGTGACCGCTAAAGCCTGGATCAATAAAACCGGCGGTGGAGTGCGTTAATAAACCGAGACGGCCAAGTGATGACTTGCCCTCTAGCCGGCCGGCAATGTCATCGGGCAGAGTAATAACTTCATAGGTGCTTGCTAAAACAAATTCGCCTGGGTGCAAAATAAATGGCTCATCGCCCTCGGTGATAACTTCACGCGTTAGTTCAGGCTGTTCTATAGATGGATCGATAACGCTGTACTTGTGATTTTCAAAGACGCGGAAAAACTTATCGAGGCGCACATCCACCGAGGAGGGCTGGATCATCGCCTCATGGAAGGGCTCACAGCCAACACGGCCTGCGGCGATTTCGGCCCGAATATCGCGATCACTTAGTAGCACGCGCAGAACCCTATCCTTTTATAGGGCATTAGCGGGGCAGGCTTGCATAAGTTACTGGTCGGTAGCAAAATCTCCCCATGAGCCATTACACAGCCAATTTACGCGATATTGAATTCTGCCTCTTCGACCTATTAGGTCGCGACAAAGTTATGGGCACAAACCCATACGGAGAAGTTGATCGCGAAACTGCAATCGGAATGCTTGAAGAGATGAAGCGTCTGTGCGAAAACGATCTGGCTGCATCTTTTGTTGAAGGCGATCGTGTTGGCGCGATTTTAAATAGAGAAACTGGCAACGTTACTTTGCCTGAAAGTTTTAAGAAGTCATACAAGGCCTACGTTGATGGTGAATGGTGGCGGCTTGATGCACCTGTTGATCTTGGTGGAATGAAGGTTCCACCATCTGTTCGCTGGGCGATGGCAGAAATGGTGCTGGGTTCAAATCCTGCAATTCACATCTACGCATCTGGTTATGCCTTCGCACAGGTTGCCTATGTTCTTGGAACAGATGAGCAAAAGAAAATTGCACAGCACATGGTTGAAAAGCATTGGGGTGCAACCATGCAGCTAACAGAACCTGATGCAGGTTCAGATGTTGGTGCGGGTCGCACAAAAGCTGTGCAACAGCCAGATGGAACATGGCACATCACCGGAACAAAGCGCTACATCACTTCGGGTGATGCGGATTTCTATCCAAACGTCGTTCACTTTGTACTAGCTCGTCGCGAAGGTGGCGGACCGGGAACAAAAGGTCTTTCGCTATTTTTAATTCCTAAGTTCATGTTTGATTTTGAAACAGGGGAAATGGGTAAGCGCAACGGTGTCTATGTAACACAACTTGAAGACAAAATGGGACTGAACGTTTCGGCAACTTGTGAAGTTAATCTAGGTGAAAAAGAGCCTGCCGTTGGATATCTTTTGGGAGAAGTCCACGAAGGTATTGCACAGATGTTTAAGGTTATTGAGTTTGCTCGGATGATGGTGGGAACAAAAGCCATTGCAACATTATCTGCTGGATACATGCAGGCGTTGTCATATGCAAAGGAACGAGTACAGGGCGGTGACATGAAGGTAATGAACGATAAAGCTTCACCTCGCGTCACAATCATTAAGCACCCTGATGTGCGCCGTTCATTGATGGTCCAAAAGTCTTATAGCGAAGGCATGCGCGCCCTCGTTCTGTATACCGCCTCTATCCAGGATGAAATTGAGCTTGCTGAAGCATCTGGCGATAGTGATCGTGCTGCAGACATGATCGCTTTGAATGATTTACTGCTTCCAGTTGTTAAAGGTTACGGTTCAGAAAAATCATGGACATTACTTGGCACTGAATCACTACAAACATTTGGTGGCGCCGGCTTTACTCGCGACTGGCCATTAGAACAATATGTTCGCGATGCCAAGATTGATACGTTATACGAAGGTACAACGGCAATTCAGGGATTAGATTTCTTCTTCCGCAAAATTGTTAAAGATGGTGGTCGTGCAATCGGCTTGCTTGCGAAAGAGATTCAAAAGTTTGCAGAATCTGGTGGAGTACACGCTGATGAGAAGGCCGCGCTCTTTACCGCTCTCGGCAATCTCAACGGAATTATTGCAACCTTGGTTGGTCATGCAATGAAATCACAAGAAGAAGCTAAAGAGATTTACATCGTTGGACTCAATACATCACGTTGTTTGATGGCAGTTGGCGACATCATTACAGCGTGGTTATTACTGCGCCAGGCAGATATCGCTGCAGAAAAACTTCCAACTGCTGGCAAGGATGCAGATTTTTACACTGGCAAAATTGCATCAGCTAAGTTCTTTGTCACCAACTTCTTGCCTCATATTGCTGCAGATCGCGCGATTGTTGAAGCAACCAATGGCGGCATTATGGATATTCCAGAAAGCGCCTTCTAAAACCACTACGCTTACCCGGTGTTGAGGAGATATAAAGGCGAGATTCTCACCCTTGCGGGCGCCATTTTCTTCTCCTTTAACGGCATCGTTGCAAAGTTAGTTTTGACGTCAGGTCTTTCATCGATGCGCTTAACGCAGGTACGGTGTGGTGGCGCATTCATAATTCTTGGGAGCTACATGCTTCTTCGTAATCGGCAGAAACTTCGGGCAACCAGGGCCGAGCTTCCACATTTATTTATGTACGGCATGGTGGGTTTTCTAGCGGTCCAAGCCCTATATTTCGTTGCTATTACGCGGCTGCACGTGAGTATCGGCCTGATTCTTGAATTTACCGCCCCTATTTGGATAGTTCTGTGGCTGCGCTTTGTGAAAAAGAAGGTCGTGCCGCCATTGATGTGGCTAGCCATCTTTTTGGCATTTACCGGATTGATTTTGATCGCTCAAGTCTGGAAGGGTCGCACGCTTGATCCAATCGGAGTGATTGCCGCATTGCTCGATGGAGTTGTTTTAGCTGGCTTTTTCCTTATCGGTGAAAAACTCACCGGTAAACGCGATGTCGAATCACTGATGGTCTATGGATTTGGTTTTGCTTCATTGGGTTTAGCTATCGCAATGCCTTTGTGGTCCTACCCGGTCGAAATTTTTACTCAATCATTGAATTTACAAGGACGTTTTGCAGCTTATAGCGCACCTGGTTGGGTCTTAATTGCCTGGGTCATTCTTATGGGAACAATTACACCTTATTTGCTTGTGGTAAATGGTTTGAAACTTTTATCGGCATCTACAAGTAGCGTCATGGGTATGGCTGAACCAGTTATCGCTGGAGTATTTGCGTGGATGTGGTTATCTGAAAAGTGGAACTTTATTCAATTAGTGGGTGGCGTAACTGTGATTATTGGAATTATTCTCGCCGATAAAGCCAGAACAGCTGCGCATTAATTTCCGAAGTTACTACCGTCATCGGGAGGAGAAACTTCACGTTGCTGTGTCCAGTCGGTACCGGCGCCAGGATTCTGTGGCATATCGTTGAAGCGCGCATAGTGCAGCTGAGCTGAAACGGTAATTGTGCGTGTTGGTCCATTACGGTGCTTGGCAACAATTAAATCTGCTTCACCGGTTCGATTTTGTTGATCATACATATCGTCGCGGTGTAGCAAGATAACAACGTCAGCATCTTGTTCAATAGAACCAGATTCACGAAGATCTGAGAGCATCGGTTTCTTATCTGTTCGCTGTTCAGGTCCACGGTTAAGCTGTGAGATTGCGATAACTGGAATATCCAACTCTTTCGCCATCAACTTCAAGTGGCGTGAGAATTCAGATACTTCCTGCTGACGGTTTTCAACTTTTTTACCAGATGACATCAGTTGTAAGTAGTCAATAACAATGAGTTTGAGGTTGTGGCGCTGCTTCAGGCGACGGGCCTTGGCGCGAATCTCCATCATTGAAAGATTAGGTGAATCATCGATAAATAGCGGTGCCTCAGAGATTTCACCCATACGACGCGCAAGGCGTGACCATTCATCATCGGACAATGTACCTGCGCGAATATTATTTAAGCCTACGCGAGCTTCAGCAGACAACATACGCATTGTAATTTCAGACTTTGACATTTCCAGCGAAAAGATTACTGATGTTAAGCCGTTGTGAATCGATGCATGGCGTGCAATATCTAAACCAAGCGTTGACTTACCCATCGCAGGACGTGCAGCTAAGATAATCATGTTTCCAGGATGGAAACCATGTGTCAGCGCATCAAGATCTTTAAATCCAGTCTTAACTCCTTCAACACCAATACCCTTTGATATGGCTTCAATCTCATCGAGTGCTTGTGGCAACAATGTAGATAGTTGTACGTAGTCTTCAGATGATCGGCGCTCGGTAACTGCATAGACTTCTGCTTGTGCTTGGTCGACCATGTCATCGACTTCACCTTCAGATGTGTAACCGAGTTGAACAATCTTTGTACCGGCTTCAACAAGGCGACGCATGATTGCATGTTCACGGACAATCTTTGCGTAGTACCCAGCATTAGCTGCAGTTGGTACCGAAGAGATTAAAGTGTGCAGATATGGTGCACCACCTGCGCGTGCAATATCTCCGCGCTTTGATAATTCAGCTGAAACCGTAACGGCATCGGCCGGTTCACCGCGACCATAAAGATCAATAATTGCGTCATAAATTAATTCATGTGCCGGCCGATAAAAATCTCGATCGCGGATAATTTCAATAACATCGGCGATTGCATCTTTCGATAACAACATTCCGCCGAGAACGGATTGTTCTGCAATTAAATCCTGTGGGGGCGTGCGCTCAAACTCTGCGCCAACGGAGTTAATGTTGGGATCTCTGGCGGGGCGACTACTTGGAAGTTCTGCGATGCTCACGCGTAAAACCTCCCATCTAGGACTGACACCATGTAATTACTGCTAGGTGCGTAACTTAGGTGGGTAGCCCTAGTGGAGGCGAGCGCAGCCATATGTGAATGGGGACAAGCTGTGGGTAAGCAGGTGGATAAGCCCTTTTTTTCTGTGTACGACACGGTGGACAAATTGTGGGTAACTTCGGTGGGGTAGCCCTCGTCGAGGGTATAACCGCAGGTCAGAGCCTATTTCTGTGCACACACCCCTGTGTACAAAAGTAATTTCGCCAATCTTAGAGTGTGAGATTAGGTGCGAATGCGATCGTTGTCTGGGTCAAAGAGTGGCTCGGCCTGGATCGTGCCGGTGGTCCACGTGCCAAAAAGCTCTACGTCTACCTGTGTGCCCGGCTCAACCACATCACTTGGCAAGTAAGCATAGGCAATCGCTTTCCCGATCGTGTACCCCTGGCCACCGCTCTTGATGCGCCCACGTATTGAACCGTTTATACGAATTGGTTCACTCCCAAATGGAACAGCTGTGATGTCATCAAAGGTGATTGCTACAAGTTTTCTTTGTTGACTCTCTTTAGCTGCAATCGCTGCGGACTTTCCGTGGAAATTTTCTTTTTTCAATGACACCGCAAAGCCGAGTCCGGCTTCATAAGGATTAGTTTCTGTATTGATTTCCCCGGCCCACGCACGATAACCCTTTTCAAGGCGCAGTGATTCTATTGCTCGGTAACCACAAGGGATCAACCCTAAATCTTTTCCGGCCTCCATAATCTTTTCCCACACAGTTAAACCATCTGTGACCGATGAATAAATCTCCCACCCAAGTTCACCAACATAAGTAATCCGCGTTGCACGAACTTTGATTCCACCTATAGTAATTTCTTGTGATGACATAAATGGAAATGCACTGTGATTTAAATCGGTGGTGGTCAATAATTGTAAAATTGCACGTGAGTTAGGACCCATGATTCCAAAGCAAGCTAGATCGCGGGTAATGTTTGTGATCTCAACATTATCAAAACTATATTCACGTCGGATCTTTTCGAGCCAACCAAAGTCATGGACCGCAAATGCCGTACCCGTGATAATCATAAACGCATCATCACCGGTTTGTGTAACGGTGTAATCGGATTCGATACCGGCCTTACTATTGAGCGCTTGAGTGTAAACAGTTTTGCCAATACCTTTAACAACATTGTTGGCACATACATAGTTAAGAAACTCACCTGCGCGCGATCCGGTTATGCGAGCTTTAGCAAAACTGGATTCATCAAATAATCCGGCAGCGGTTCTTGTTGCGTGATGTTCTACTTGTACTGCCGATGACCAATGCTTACCTAGCCAGCCTTGTGGGCGCAGCGCTTCGTTGCCAATGTTGTTTTGATAGTAATTAACGCGCTCCCACGAGGCTTTTTCACCAAAAACAGCGCCGTTATTTTTATGCCATTCATAGACGGGAGATGTGAACTTAGGTCGTGCACTTGTACGTTCTTCGCCAGGGTAGTGAATGTCGTAATACTGTTCATAGTTTTCAGTAATGCGTTGCAGGGTGAAATCAGGGGATTCATAAGATGTGCCAAAGCGCTTAATGTCCATATGCCACAAATCCATCGTAGGTTCACCAGCAACGATCCATTCAGCAACGACTTTGCCGATTCCACCAGCACCAGCGATTCCGTGAGCACAAAAACCTGCAGCGACATAGAAGCCGCCGACCGATGTTTCACCTAAACAGAACTCATTATCTGGAGTAAAGCCTTCGGGACCGTTAATAAAATTTTTAATTCCAACCTCGGCCATCTTTGGTACGCGTTTTTGTGATGCCTCAGCGATGTCATAGAAGCGATCCCAGTCATCGGGCAACAACATCGAATTAAAGCCAGCCGGAATATCATCGATATTTTTATAATCAGCCGACCAAGCTTTGGAGTTTCGCTCGTACCCACCCATAAGTAATCCAGAAACTTCTTGGCGAAAATAAATCAGATTATCGGGGTCACGTAGTGATGGTAAGAAAGGTGCATCTGCATCCATGAAGTTATCGGTGATTAGATATTGATGGCTCATGGGAACTATAGGAATACGTACATCAACCATTCGACCAATCTGTGGGGCATACATTCCGCCGCAGTTCACGACTATTTCACATTCAATCTCGCCCTTATCGGTAACAACACTGCTCACTCGACCATTAGTAGTCTTAATTTCTAAAACACGAGTATGTGTAAATATCTGTACGCCATTTTTGCGTGCGCCAGATGCTAAAGCCATGGCCAACTGAGATGGATCAACCTGACCATCTGATTCCATATAACAAGCGCCTACTACGCCATCTAAATCGATTAGTGGAAATAGGTTCTGCGCTTCTTGGGGTGAAATCTCCTTTAAATCCAGGCCAAAAGTCTTAGCCCACCCAATTTGCCGGCGAATCTCTTGCATACGCTCGGGCGTAGATGCCAGCTTGATACTGCCGCATTCGCGCCAACTTGGAGGAGTGTCTGTATCTTGTAATTTTCTGTACAAATCCACTGAGTGCATATTCATTAATGTCAGCGTGGGATCGGCGCGAAGTTGACCCACGAGACCCGCGCTATGAAAAGTTGAGCCGCTCGTTAACTCGTTGCGATCAAGGAGTATCACATCTTTTTCGCCCAGCTCGGCTAAATGATAGGCAACCGATGTTCCACCTACGCCACCGCCGATAATGACGATTTTTGCTCTAGTGGGAACTGCTGACATGGACACATGTGAAATGTATCCTGAACGTGTGAGCGATGCCAGTGCACTAGAGCGTGAGTTTGCGGAACTCTTCAATCGCGTTGAGCGTTTGCGTTCACGTACCTCTATTTCAGAACTTTCTGGCGGATTAACTAATCGAAACTTCCTCGTTCATACACCTACCAGTACATACGTGGCACGCGTATCAAGTAATTCATCATCGCTTTTATCTATCGACCGTGGTTCGGAGTTTATTAATTCAACGATAGCTGGCAAAGGTGGCGTTGGTGCAGAGGTTTTAGATTATCTACCCGGTGAAGGTTTGCTTGTTATCTCCTATATTCCCGGAAAAACGTATGGGGCGGCCGATGTCGCAGCTAACTTACCTAGAATCGCAACAAGTTTACGAAATTTGCATGCTTTAGATGCTTTCGACCACGAATTCAATATGTTTACTACTCAACGTACCTACCAATCAATAGTTCAAGAGCATAATTTTAAATTGCCTGTTGGTTATGTCGATTTTGCTTCCACCGTGGAGTCAATCAAGAAAAATATGGCAGTTTTATTTGAAGGGTTGGTGCCTTGCAATAATGACTTACTGCCTGGAAATTTTATTGATGATGGCTCAAAGATCTGGTTAATCGATTATGAATATTCCGGAAATAACGATGCCTGTTTTGAGATTGGCAATGTATGGGCAGAGGCTTTTTTGCCGCTTGAAGCTTTAGAAGAGTTGGTGACTTCTTATTACGGGGGTCACCGTCCAGATAAAGTCGCGCGTGCTTGGTTATGGGCGCTGATGGCAAAGTATGGGTGGACGCTATGGGCATCGATTCAATCGGAAGTATCTGAATTAGATTTTGATTTTTGGGAATGGGGAATGGCTAAATATGATTTAGCGCGAAGTGAGTTCACAAGTGATTACTTCAAGCAGGCCATGATTAATGTCGTAACGAAATAAAAAAGCCCGCCGCATAAGCGACGGGCCTTTCTAAGTTTTTTATTATTCAGCGACAACGCTCACTGTTGCAGTTGCAACAACGTTATGACCCAATGAAACCTTCACTTCATGGTTTCCAGTCGTCTTGATATGTCCAGCTGTCTTAATCGCGTGGCGATCAATATCTAGACCAACCGCAGCCTTGATTGCGCTTGCAACATCTTTATCGGTTACAGAACCGAACAAGACGCCCTTTGCGCCAACCTTGACCTTAGTTGTAATAGTTGCAGCCTCAAGTCTTGCCTTTACCTCTTTTGCATGATCAATGTCGCGAATTTCGCGATTTGAACGAGCGCGACGGATGCTTTGAATCTGCTTTTCTCCGCCAAGTGACCAAGCAATTGCATTTCCGCGTGGCAACAAGAAGTTGCGTGCGAATCCATCTTTAACAGTTACAACATCGCCTGCAGCGCCTAAGCCTGCAACTTCAC
>WLKQ01000043.1 GCA_009701185.1 Actinomycetota bacterium
ATGTATCTATCAGTTGGAAAGTTAGCTGCATCAGTAATTATTGTTTTTCGATTTGGGCGGGCATGAATCGCCGCTAAACAGAGTTGATAGAAATTAACCGACGTTGTATCGCACACCAATGTTTGACCCGGACCCGCTCCTAAAGCAGCAGCTGCCAGCAAATCACCCGTTGGTTGTGCCTCATCAACCCAATGGCCCCAGCCAGTTACAACCTCAGGCCCCCACTCATTATTCATAAAATCAGTGATTGCAGTGACCGTTGCTTTTGGCATGCGGCCCAAAGAATTGCCGTCCAAATAACACATCTGAGGATCTGTGACCACAAACTGGGCCTTGAAGCCGGCAAGTGGGTCATTTCTATCTAGTTCTAGCGCGTATTCGCGGTCAGTCACATTCATAGATGAAAGGTACGCTCTCCCATCATGGCGCGCAATGTTGTAAATATCGAAGAGGTCTCGAAAGCCTTTGATATTAAAGAGCTTTTAGTCGCTGTATCACTGGGCGTATCTGAGGGCGATCGCATTGGAATCGTCGGCCGAAATGGAAGCGGCAAAAGCACACTGATGAAAGTCATCGCTGGAATTGAAGCGCCGGATTCTGGCCGAGTCACGAAGTCAAACTCTGCACGCATTGGAATTCTTTCTCAAGTCGACTTCGAAAATCCTGACAGCACTGTTGGAGAAGTTGTGTTGGGGGATACCGCAAAACACGAATGGGCAAGTGAGCCAAATATTCGCGAAGTGTTTACCGGCTTATTTGGAAGTTTTGATGACCACATTTTTGATCGTAAGTTTGGTCAATTATCAGGTGGCGAACGCAGACGCGTTGGTTTAGCAAAACTACTAATTAATGAGTTGGATTTAATTTTACTTGACGAACCTACTAACCATTTAGATGTTGAAGGTGTTGCATGGCTCGCCGAATATATTAATAACCGTAAAGGTTTGGCCGTCACAGTTGTTACTCACGATCGTTGGTTTCTAGATGCAGTAACTGATCGCACGTGGGAAGTTGTTGAAGGAAAAGTTGAAGAATATGAAGGCGGATACAGTGCATTTGTTTTAGCAAAAGCTGAACGTGCTCGCCAATCATCAGTTATGGATCAGCGCCGTAATATGTTGATCAAGAAAGAGCTGGCATGGCTACGACGGGGTGCTCCCGCACGCACTACTAAACCTAAATTCCGCGTTGATGCAGCCAATGTTTTAATTGCTGGAGAGCCAGAGCCACGTAATCCAGGTGAATTATTGAAATTTGCATTGAATCGCTTAGGAAAAACTGTTTATGAAGCGCACCACTTGCAAGTAAAACTTGGTGATAATGAATTAATTGATGATCTGTATTGGAATATTGGTCCAGGGGATCGAATCGGAATTGTTGGAATTAACGGCGCCGGAAAAACAACGCTAATGCGAACTTTAATGGGTGAAATTCAACCAACGGCGGGGAAGTTAGTTACAGGAGTAACTGTAAAACCAGCTTTTTTAACCCAGCATTTAGATGAGTTAGACCCAACATGGCGTGTATTAGAAGCCGTTGAAAAGATTGCTAATCGAGTGGAGTTAGGCGGAGGTCGAGAACTATCGGCATCACAACTGTGTGAGCGCTTAGGTTTTGACCGTGAGTCACAATGGACGCCAGTTGGAGATTTGTCTGGTGGAGAAAAACGTCGCCTGCAGTTGACGCGTTTATTGATGGACAGCCCTAACGTTTTACTTCTCGATGAACCAACAAATGATTTCGATATTGAGACACTGACTGAACTTGAAGATTTACTGGATGGCTATGGCGGAACCTTGATTGTTATCTCCCACGATAGGTATTTTCTAGAACGAGTATGCGATCGCTTTGTTGGACTTCTGGGTGATAAAGCTGTTCGTGATTTGCCTCGAGGTGTCGATGAATATTTAGAAATGCGCGAAAGAGCTACTCAGGCAAGTAATATCGTGCAAAAAGAAAAAAAGAGTTCAAACGCGGCAGAAGAACGCCAGCTCAAGAAAGACAAAGTCCGTTTAGAGCGTCAGATGGAGCGAGCAGATGCTCGAGTTACAGAACTGCTTGCAGATCAGGAAAGCGCCGCATTCGAGCCCGAACGTTTAATTTCGATAACGGCGGAGCTGCAGACTGCCCGGACAAATAAGGACAAACTGGAGGAAGAGTGGCTGCACGTCACGCTCTTATTAGAGGGATAAGTTAAAGTTCTCGTATGAATCGCATTACACACGGAGTCGAAGTAGTCCTCTTTCGTTCTCGCTTTTTACTAGCGCCGCTTTATCTTGGTCTGGTTGGGGCCTTAGTCCTACTGAGCTTTAGATTTATTATCGAGTTTTATCATTTAGCCCTACATATTTCAGAGGCAACTCCGCAGAGTTTCACTTTAGATCTTCTAGCACTTCTAGATTTAACTCTTCTAGCTAATTTGATTCTTATGGTTATATTTGCCGGCTATGAGAACTTTGTCTCTCGAATAGATGTTGCGACTGAATCTAAAGATAGACCGCACTGGATGGGAACAATCGATTTCAGCGGCTTAAAGATTAAGTTAATAGGGTCTTTAGTTGCTATTTCTGTCATTGAACTGCTCAAAGATTTTATTGAGCTATCGGGACAAGATCATGTTGGTGGAGGCACCAAGTGGAGGATAGTTATTCACTTAACTTTTGTTGCCTCTGGAGTTTTATTTGCGCTTATGGATTGGATAGCCGATAAGCGAGAATTCCACGGCACGCACGCTTAATGCGCTTAGATCTTCTTGCCGCCCTTTCAGGGGTAATGATTGCGATTCAAGCGCGAGTAAACGGAGCACTTTCTCACCAACTCAATAACGGTCTTGAAGCAGCACTAGTTTCATTTGGTTCCGGCCTTGCTGTTATTGCATTGATAGCTCTAATAAACCCGGCAATTAAAGAGGGCATTTCTAATCTTCGAACTGCCGTCGCGCAGAAAGAGATTTCACAGTGGAAGCTTTTTGCTGGCGCACTTGGTGGAAGCTTCGTTGCGATTCAAACGCAAATCGTCCCGCTGATTGGCGTGGCAATATATTCAGTGGCCTCTATAGCCGGACAGACTGCGATGTCTTTGGTCGTTGATCGCATAGGGATGACAGGTGGAGGCAAAAAAGCAATTACAGGCCGTCGGGTTGCTGCGGCTGCACTAACGGTAATTGCCGTCATTGTGTCGGTTGTAGACCGTATCGATGCGCAAAATCTCTCCATGATTGCTGTTATTGCAGGATGTATTGCCGGTGCAATTGTTGGAATTCAGCGTGCACTTAATGGCCAGATCAATGAGTACTCACACCAGAGTTTTACGACCTCACTTCTTAACTTCATTATGGGCACGAGTTTTCTGGCGATACTCATTCTAATCGGTGTCGTAACACATCGAACTCACTTTGTTGCACTTCCTGCTGGACCATGGTGGATTTATACCGGCGGTGTTATCGGAGTTATATACATCGCTTTTACGTCGACAATTGTTCAGCACCTCGGTGTTCTCACATTTACACTCTTTAGCGTTGGAGGCCAGCTTGTTGGTTCGCTAGTTATCGATCTAGTGTCACCAACAGAGGGTGTTCATGTGAGTGCATATCTTGTGACTGGAATTGTTATGACGTATGCAGGTGTTATCGCCGGTGGCGTAAGTAGTTCACGAGTGCGGAAACCAGCGAAGCACAAATAAAGAAGGTGGCGATTGCATATGACCATGTGCGAACCCACGGCAAAGTAGCTGCGTAGTAACCGGCAAGAGTGATTCCAACTCCCCATAGCAAAGCACCCAAAGCATTGGCTGTTAAAAATTTGTAGTAGTTCATATGTGAGGCACCCGCAATTGGTGGAACGAAGGTACGAATCCATGGGAAGAATCGCGCTGCAACAACTGCCCACCATCCGGTGTGCTCATAAAATCGTTCAGAGCGAGCAATCATGCTTTGCATCCGCGGTGAATTTCTCTTCTCTAAATAAGGACGTCCTACTAATCGGCCTAAAACAAAACCAATCTGATCGCCAAAAAATGCGGCAAGGAAAATAATCGTCACCAAAATCGCAATATTCACATCTTTGTGAGCTGCAGCCACCAATCCAGCACTAAAAAGAATTGAATCCCCGGGCAAGAAAAAGCCAAATAAGACGCCGGTTTCAATGAAGATTATGACGCCAGTTACTAGGTAGATTAAAAATGGGGCCAGTGAGGATAACTGTGCATCAAAAGATGCGGCTAACTCAATCACACCGATTTCTTTACTGCTGCTGCTACCGCTTTCGTAACATTTGGATCAAATACACTTGGAACAATAAAAGATGCGTTTAGCTGTTCTGGAGAAACGCAGTCTGCAATCGCTTCGGCTGCAGCCACTAAGAGTTCATCGGTGATTTTACTAGCATTAGCATCTAGTAACCCACGGAAAATTCCGGGGAAAGCTAATACGTTGTTGATTTGATTTGGTTGATCACTGCGACCAGTTGCAACTACAGCTGCATATTTTCGCGCTATAACTGGGTCAATCTCTGGATCTGGATTTGCTAAAGCAAAAATAATTGAACGTGGAGCCATCGATGCTGCATCAGACTCAGTTATCACATTTGGCGCACTTACACCGATAAATACATCAGCACCAGACATTGCACCAGACATTGTTCCAGAGAAATTCTCTGGATTACTGTTATCGATAAACCATTGCTGCATGGAATCATCTGATTTCATTGATTTATTAACGACACCCTTTTGATTGAAACCAATTATATTTGTTGCACCATTGAGAGTCAGCAAACGTGCAATTGCATTGCCGGCTGCTCCAACACCGCTCAGAACAATCTTTACATCAGATAGATTCTTATCCACTAGCTTCAGTGCATTACGCAGTGCAGCAAGCACAACAATTGCTGTTCCGTGTTGGTCATCATGGAAGACAGGAATATCTAAAAGGTCACGGAGCCGGCGTTCAACTTCAAAGCAGCGGGGCGCTGAAATATCCTCTAAATTGATGCCACCATAAACTGGTGCTATTAATTGAACAGTACGAACAATCTCATCGACATCTTGGGTATCCAGACAGACTGGCCAGGCATCTACATCGGCGAAGCGCTTAAACAACGCAGCTTTGCCCTCCATGACGGGCAGGGCAGCCGCGGGTCCTATATTTCCAAGGCCCAGCACTGCTGATCCATCTGTCACAACGGCCACGGTATTTCGCTTGATTGTTAAACGTCGGGCATCGGATGGGTCATCGACAATTGCCTGACAAATTCGCGCCACACCTGGGGTGTATGCGCGAGAAAGGTCATCACGGGTTTTTAGTGGGACTTTAGATTGGATTTCAATCTTGCCACCAAGATGTAATAAGAAAGTTCTATCACTTACTTTACGCACAGTCAGTTCAGGATTTTTTGAGAGAGCAATCGTGATTTCATCTGCATGACCAGAATCAATAGTGTCACAGGTAATATCGATAACGACTTTTTCAAGCAAAGATTCCACGACGTCTAGTGCAGTTATTGTTGCACCAGCAGCAGTAATGATTGATGTAGCTAATGCAACAGGTTGCGAAGATGATGTACCTTCAATGCGGATAGTAATTCCATACCCAGGTGAAGTTGAAGCCATTTATACGACTCCATATAATCTGTCTCCAGCATCGCCTAAACCTGGAACTATGTAGCCATTTTCATTTAGTTTTTCATCCAAAGCGCCTGTAACAATTGTGATTGGAACTTTGCTTCCTTCAAACTCTTTTTCTACTGCGGCAATTCCTTCAGGTGCTGAAAGGATGCAAATCGCTGTGATGTCGTTAGCCCCTAGATCAATTAAATAATGGAATGCTGCAATCAAAGTTCCGCCTGTCGCTAACATTGGATCTAAGACGAATACCTGTCGTCCAGATAAATCATCTGGTAAGCGATTTGCGTATGTGCTTGCTTGAAGAGTTTTTTCATCCCGAACCATTCCAAGGAAGCCAACTTCAGCAGTAGGAATTAACTTTGACATTCCTTCTAACATTCCAAGGCCTGCGCGCAAAATTGGAACTACAACCGGCCGTGGTTCTGCCATCTTTAAACCTTGAGTTTTCACAACTGGCGTTGTAATTGAAACGCTATGAGTGCGAACATCTCTCGTTGCTTCATAGGCAAGCAGAGTCACTAACTCTTCTACGAGGCGGCGAAACGTGGGGGAATCGGTACGTTCATCGCGCAAAACCGTCAATTTGTGAGCAATAAGCGGGTGATTGGCAACGTGTACTTTCATACCCCTTACCTTACAGGGCTTTCATTCCTTTCCAATGAGTGGAATTATGCTCGCATGCCTGAATTCGACGACGACCTCGCGGAAGACATCGAAGAGTTCGATGTATTAGAAGAGGTTTCTGGGCTCACAAATAAAGTAACGGGAATCACTGATGAGTTCGATATCGCCGTGGCTGCGTGGCATGAAGATGGGCGTTGGACTTTAGGTCTCCTGCCAGACCCCACCGATATTGCCCAAATGATTTCTAGTTTAAAGTCACAACAAACAAATGGTGGTGCGATCGCACTGGTTTCTATAGATGAAGAGTTTTTCATTCTCATTCGCGTACTTGGAACTCATATTTCGTTGTTCCTTAGTGATGCAACGTGCGCACTTGATTATCCTGTTGCTGAAGAGTTATTAGAGATTGCTGATTTGCCAATTCCTGAAGATGAAGAAGAAACAACACCTATTGGTCACATGGAGATATTGGCAGATCTTGGTATGAGCAGCATGGAATTATCTGCACTGTGTGATGATTCAGAGTTATTCCCGGATGAGCAACTTGAAGCGATTGCTAACCGGCTAGGTTTCGGTGATCAGTTTGCAGAGTTATTAGACCTGTGAGCGATGAAGAAATGATGCAACAAGCATTACTTGTTGCCCGTAATGCATTGGCAAGTGAAGACGTTCCAGTCGGTGCGATTATTTTCAATAAGACCGGCGAGGTTGTTGCACAAGGTCATAATGAACGGGAGCTTCATAAAGATCCAACTGCGCACGCAGAAATAGTTGCCCTCCGTCGAGCCGCACAAATTAATGGCAGCTGGAGACTAGAAGACCACACACTTGTTGTAACCCTTGAACCATGCGCAATGTGTGCTGGCGCTATCGCACAATCTCGAATCTCAACAGTAGTTTTTGGTGCATGGGATGAAAAAGCTGGTGCAGTTGGTTCGGTGTGGGACTTACTGCGAGATCCTCGCTCATTATTTAAAGTTGAGGTCCGCTCTGGAGTGCTCGCTAACGAATGCTCACAGTTATTAAAGGATTTTATACAAGGAGTTCGTAAGAAGGATTAAGAATGACCATTGAGCCTTCTTCTTCACCAACCATGCCTTCTGCGCGCATTTGTGAACCAACTTCAAGCCCAGCAATTTCGCGGCGGCCTAAGAATTGAAGTGATACTCCACCAGTTTCGTCCCAGATTTCTACTTGAAGGGTTGGGGCAGAACCACGAGGGGCGGTCTTAATTGAAGTAACGCGGCCTTGAACTTGAGCACGCTTTCGCCACTGTATTTCACTAATTGCAGTTATGTTTTCGGCGTAATGACTGACGGGCTCGACATTAATCGGAGCTACCAGCTTTGGCGCAGGTGATACTGGTGCCTTTTTCTTCTCAGGGGGAACAAACTGTATTGACGACCTAGTCGCTATGCGATCAACATCAAATGGAACAATCGTTGCAACTACTCGTGGTAATTGTGAAATAGGTGCGGCAATTTCTTCAGCAGTTTGATCATGGAGCAGGCGACCCAAGAAACCAGAGTAAGAGCGGCGAGGTAGAAGAAGTGTTAGCTCAACATCTTCTTTCTCGGTCATACGAATTGCGTAATCCAATGTTGAATTAGCCAAGCGGCGATCAGGGCAATCAATGAGCTCAAGAGTCACGTCATCCAGAGCATCTGATAATGCCCATGCCTTTTGAATCTCTTCGGCTCGACGATCATCGATTACAAAGTGGACCGCAGCTAAATTACGCGGATTCAAACTTCGCGCATAGCGAATGGCTCCAACAGTTGCAAGATCAACGCTATCAACTAAGACGGTTACGTCATGTCGAGCAATTGACGTTGCTCGTTCGTGTTCGCGCTTCACTGAAAGCGCTTCTTGCTCACGTGTGTATTGGCGTCTTAGACGTAAAAAAGAAACAACAAGAATCGGCGCGGTAACTAAAACCAACCAAGCACCTTCGGTGAATTTAACAACGGCGAAAATAATCACAACAAAGAAAGAGATTGATCCGGAAAGTGCATTAATGAAAACCTTGGCCCGCCATGCACCGGTCTTATTGCGCAGTGCGTGACGAGTCATTCCAAAGCCAGCTAAACAAAAACCAGTGAATACACCTAATGCATAGAACGCTACAAGATGCTCAACTGAGCCGGCAGTAAAGAGGACTAAAAAGATGCCACCACCAGATAGAAGAATGATTCCATTTGAGAAAGCTAATCGGTGCCCACGCTTAGTAAGTTGGCGGGGTAAGTAGCCATCGGATGCTACGAAATTAACCAAAATAGGGAAGGCGCTATATGTCGTATTAGCACCTGCAAACAGAATAAGCATCGTTGCCAGCTGAACCATGATGAACATGGTTTGCCCGAATGCACCATCGCCGACAATAGTTTTAGCGATCTGCGAGATAACCGTTGGCGTTCCAGATTCATAGGGCATCGCATGAATTTTGTGCGCAAACCACGAAACACCGAGAACGAGCGAGCCAAGCAGGCCGCTCATCACAAAGAGGGTACGACGAGCGTTTACGTGCTCTGGTTGCTCGAAAAGAGCGACTCCATCAGAAATTGCTTCGAGGCCGGTTAATGATGATCCACCATTTGCAAAAGCGCGCAACAGAATGAAGATCGCTGCGGCGGTGAGCAAGCCATGACTTTCGCCAACTGCTATTGCACCAGGTTGAGAGGTACTTAAGGTCTCTAATGTGCCAGTTAATGCTTTATAAATTCCCATACCAAAGACAATGAACATACAACCAACGAAGAAATATGTTGGAAGCGCAAAGGCTTTACCGGCTTCTTTAACTCCACGTAAATTTCCATATGTCAGGACACCAATTACAAGAAGGATCATTGGAATTTTTACTGGAGATAAGTTAGGGAATGTTGAAATAATTGCAGCAACACCTGCAGCTGATTGAATCGCAACAGTAACGATGTAATCCAGCATTAAAGCAACGGCAGCAATTTGCGCAACAACCGGCCCAAAATTATCGCGAGAAACAATGTATGCACCACCGGTTTTTGTGTAAACATTAATCACGTTGCGGTAAGAGAGTGTAATGATTGTCAGAATTATCAAAACAACTGCAGTCATCGGCATTAAAATTGAAAATGCAGCTAAGCCAAATGCTGGTAATAACGCGATAAGGATTTGTTCTGATCCGTATGCCGATGAAGAAATACAATCAGATGAAAGGATTCCAAGGGCATAACGCTTGCTCAATCGTTGGTGGCCTAAGGAGTGTCTATTGAGCGGATTGCCGAGCAGTTTGCGCTTGACCTTATAGGCGAACGAATCCTTTAGATGCGCATGGTCTTGAAGCACGACCGGTACTGGCGCGTCATCTGTCCACGACTTAGGCACTAAACACTCCTCTATATACATGCGTTTAGCAGCGACTTAACTGCAAGGACTCTATCGTAGAGCGCAGCGACTTCAACTTCACGCAGGCTGAGCGTATGCTCGGCGTATGCATACACAGTTATATATCAATGGCCAATGGGTCGATGGAGTTAGCAAGGTAGCTGTCCATGATCCAAGCGACGGATCGGTAATCGCCGAAGTTTCTCAAGCCAACGAAACCCACTGTGAAGCCGCGATTGCTGCCGCCGATGCTGTTGCAGAGGCATGGGCCAAGACTGCGCCACGATATCGCTCTGAGATTTTGCGAAAAGCCTTTGAAATTATGACAAGTGAACTTGAAGAAATTGCTACGTTGATTTCTCGCGAAAATGGAAAAGCAATGCCGGATGCGCGCGGAGAGGCTGCTTATGCTGCAGAATTTTTCCGTTGGTTTGCTGAAGAAACTGTCCGTACTCCGGGAGATTTCCGTATGTCGCCATCAGGGGACAAGCGAATTCTTGTAACACACCAACCTATCGGTCTCTCTATTCTCATTACACCGTGGAACTTTCCAGCTGGAATGGCCACACGCAAAATTGGACCTGCCGTAGCTGCTGGTTGCACAATGATTTTAAAACCTGCAACCGAAACTCCGTTGACGGCTATGTACATTGTTGATGTCATGGAACGCGCAGGCTTACCAAAGGGTGTGCTGAATTTAGTTCTTCCTGAAAAAACAGGTGAAGCTATTTCTAAAATGTTGCACGATCCACGTGTAAAGAATCTTTCATTCACAGGTTCTACTGAAGTCGGCCGCATTATTCTAAAAGAAGCTGCAGATAAAGTTATTCGCTGCTCAATGGAGCTTGGTGGAAATGCACAAGTAATTGTTCATGATGATGCAGATCTTGCAGTAACGATTCCACAGTTGATACTGGCAAAGATGCGCAATGGTGGAGCTGCTTGTACATCGGCAAATAGAATTTATGTTCAACGCGGAATTGCCAAAGAATTTATTGCACAGATGACTAAATCTATGAGTAGTTTTGTTGTTGGGCGCGGAACAGACAGCACAACCACCCTTGGTGCCTCAGTTTCGCTTAAAGAGCGGAATAAAATCGCTGAATTAGTTGATTCTGCCGTTGCAGCTGGAGGAAAAATTCAAATTGGCGGAGTAAAGCCAGAAGGTGACGGCGCTTTCTATCCAGCTACCGTCTTAATCGTAGAAAAAGACAACCCAATCTTGCTCCATGAAATCTTTGGCCCAGTTGCTCCAATTGTTATTTTTGATACCGATGCAGAAGGTATTGCTTTAGCCAATGACACTGAATTTGGCTTGATTAGTTATGTGTTCTCATCAAACCTGACCCGCGCTCTTCGCACTGCAGAGGCGATGGAATCTGGAATGGTTGCGATTAATAAAGGTGTCATTTCAGATCCAGCTGCACCATTTGGGGGAGTTAAGCAATCAGG
>WLKQ01000044.1 GCA_009701185.1 Actinomycetota bacterium
AAGCAAAAAAATGTATTAAGTTGGGTCCTGCGCAAGCGCGCAGGTACAAAGTCTGCACAAGCAGCCGAAGCTAGCGATACGAAGGGCTAAATATGGGCGAGATCCGGTTATCCTCAGAAAAGCGATTGCGTTTATTTACTGGTCGCGGATACCCCGAACTAGCCGATGATGTTGCCGCCGAGCTTGGCATTCAGCTGACGCCAACCTCTGCATATGACTTTGCTAATGGCGAAATATTTGTTCGCTTCGAAGAATCTGTTCGCGGCTGTGATGCATTTGTTTTACAGAGCCACTCCGCTCCAGTTAATAAACAGATCATGGAACAACTTATTATGGTCGATGCCCTTAAGCGCGCATCAGCAAAACGCATCACCGTTGTTGCACCTTTTTATGGTTATGCCCGTCAAGATAAGAAGCACCGTGGACGTGAGCCAATCTCTGCACGTTTGATGGCCGATCTTTTCAAAACCGCTGGCGCTGATCGTTTGATGGTTGTCGATCTTCACACATCACAGATTCAAGGTTTCTTTGACGGCCCTGTTGATCATCTCTTCGCTCTTCCGATGTTGGCTAATTATGTTGGTAGCAAAGTTAATCGCACACGTTTAACAATTGTTTCTCCTGACTCTGGTCGCGTGCGCGTAGCTGAGCGATGGTCAGATTTATTAGGTGGTTGCCCGATTGCATTTATTCACAAGACACGTGATCCACGAATTCCTAATGAATCCATTACTGGACGCGTAGTTGGTGACGTTCAAGGACAAACGTGCGTAGTCATCGATGACATGATCGATACTGCAGGCACAATCACTAAGGCAGTAGATGCGTTATTTGAAGCTGGCGCTAAGGATGTAATTATTGCCGCAACGCACGCAGTTCTTTCTGGCCCGGCAATTGATCGCCTGAAGGCATCAAAGGCATCTGAAGTTGTAATTACAAATACGCTGCCAATCTCAGAGGATCAAAAATTCGATGGGCTGACTGTGTTATCAATCGCCCCACTGATTGCGCGTGCGATTCGCGAAGTATTTGAAGATGGCTCAGTTACCAGCCTCTTTGATGGCCTTTCCTAAGCGCAATTTGCACATTCTTGGCCCCACAGGCTAACCTTTGGGCTGTTCCGGCGAGGGTATGAATTACTTCCGTAATCGACGGTGTAGGACTTAACTCCTTTCCGGAACTTTGTGTACAAACCGAAGTTTCCACTATGAGGAGTAATAAAAATGGCAGAGATCACTATCAATGGCGTCACTCGTACCGAATTTGGTAAAGGCGCATCACGTCGTGCACGTCGCGATGGATTAGTTCCTGCTGTTATCTACGGTCACGGTGAGAAGCCACAACACATCACTCTTCCTTCACGTGAACTAGGCGTTGCGTTGAAGCAGTCAAACGTTTTGCTCGACATCGTTATCGATGGCAAGACTGAACTCACACTTCCAAAGGCGATTGTTCGCCACCCACTCAAGCAGATCATTGAGCACATCGACCTCGTACTCGTGCGTCGTGGTGAGAAAGTTGTTGTTTCTGTTCCAGTACACGCAATCGGTGAGCATGATCGCGATGGCGTTCTAGAGCACGTTAACAACACAATCGATGTACGCGTTGAGGCAACTGCAATTCCAAGTTTCTTCGAACTCGATATCAATGGTCTTGCTGCCGGTACATCTCTCTATGCCGCAGACGTCAAACTTCCAGTGGGCGTAGAACTTGATTCTGATCCAAAGATGATTGTTGTTCACCTGTCAGAGCGCTCAACTGCCGTTGAAGAGGCCGCACCTGTTGCCGCTGCGACAGATGCTCCTGCAGCTGCCGCTGATTCAGAGAAGAAGGACGCTTAACCCCTTACGCTTACGGTTATGACGTGGTTGGTAGTGGGGCTGGGTAATCCCGGTGATCAATACGCTGCCACCCGTCATAACGTCGGCCAGATGGTCATAGATCAACTTATCTCGCGTCACAGCCTCAAACTCTCTTCACATAAATCGCGTACCGATATTGCCGGTTACAAATTGGGCAATGGCGAACACTCAATCATTCTGGCTAAGTCCAAGAGTTATATGAATGAGACGGGTGGGCCAATCAAAGCGCTCGCAAATTTTTATTCGGTAGAGCCTGAAACAATAATTGTTTTGCATGATGAGCTAGATATTGCATTTGCAACAATCCGCAGCAAATTAGGTGGCGGCGATAATGGCCACAATGGTTTGAAATCGATGACATCGGCATTTAACACGCCTGATTACTATCGAATTCGTCTGGGTATTGGGCGTCCTATGGGACAACAAGATCCAGCCGACTTTGTTTTAAAAGCATTTTCAAAAGTTGAACAGAAAGATGTAGCTGAATTTATTGAACGCGGGGCTGATGTTGTGGAATCCTTAATTACGCAAGGCTTAGAGCGAACTCAAACCGCATTCAATAGTTAAGAATCAACCAGTATTTCGAAGACCTGCAGCAACACCATTAATCGTTAGTAACAATGCTCTGCGCAAAATCGGATCTGCAGAATCGCCGGCTTCGCGTACTCGCTTCAAAAGATTGATTTGTAACAAGTGAATCGGGGATAAGTAGCCATCGCGGACATGAAGTGTACGAGCAAGGATTGCTTGATCTCCCAGTAGCGAACTCTTCTTAGTAAGCAGCAGAATCTCTGCAACCGTTAAATCGTATTCACTTTGAATATCATCTAAGAAGTGATGTAACTCTTTAGGAACAAGCGCGTTGACGTATCTGCGCGCCAAAACTAAATCAGTCTTAGCCAGTGTCATTTCAACGTTACTGATAAATGTGTGGAAGAAGTGCCACTCCTTGAGCATTTCAGCCAAGACATCTGATTTGCCCGCTTCGCGCGCAGCTTTTAACCCTGTGCCAACGCCATACCAACCAGGAACGATTTGGCGTGATTGGGTCCAACCAAAGACCCATGGAATCGCTCGAAGTGAATCAAGGCCACCTTTAGCATCAGGGCGGCGTGAGGGGCGAGAGCCTAAAAATAGATTTCCGAGTTGTTCAACGGGAGTTGATGCATAGAAATATGCAGGTAGATCTTCATGGTCAATTAAATTGCGATAGCGAACAAAAGAACTATCGCTAACAAGTTGCATGCATTGGCCCCACATCGCCAAAGCCTCTGGAGTTTGTCGCGGACCACGATTTAATACTGTGGCCTCCAAACTTGCGGCAAGAGTGAGCTCAACATTTTCACGGGCCAAGGAAGCAAGAGCGTACTTATCGCTGATAACTTCGCCTTGCTCAGTCATCTTTATCTGACCATCAACACTGCCCCATGGAAGTGCGATGAGGGCTTCATATGTTGGACCGCCACCGCGACCAACTGAACCACCACGGCCATGGAATAAGCGCAGCTTTACACCGTGCTTCATCGCAACATCACGAAGTGATCTCTGCGCTCTATGAATCTCCCACTGGCTTGTTGCGATTCCAGCATCCTTATTGGAGTCGGAGTAACCCAACATCACTTCCTGTACATTTCCTCGCAGAGAAACGACTTCGCGATATGTGGGATGACTTAAAAGTTTTTCTAAAATCTCACCAGCAGATCGAAGTTCAGCAACTGTTTCTAGAAGTGGCGCAAAACTTACGCGAACAGACTTATTAGCAAGATCAACTAAACCAACCTGAGCACCCAGGACAACGGCTGCGATCAAATCATCGGCGCCTTTAGTCATCGAGACTATGTAGGTCTCAATCGCCTCTGGACCAAAGCGTGAAATTAAATCTGAGATTGCGGCAAAAGTTTCATACGTATTCTTGCCAGCAGAATCAAGAGCGCTTGCATCAAGAACAAGTCCGTTGCGTAAGACCTCGGTTAGAATCTCAAATTTTTCATCGTGAGTCTTCTCTAAGTACCCAGGGATAGTGAGTAGTTGATTTACAAGATGATGATGGGCATCAGAGTGCTCGCGAATATCCATAGTTGCATGGGTAATTCCAAAAGCTGCAACGGTGCGGATTGTGCGCTCAAGTAGGCCAGTAGCAATCAATTCACCTTTATGTGCAAAGAGTGAATCCCGCATCAGAGTTAAATCCGCTAATAGTTCGGCCGTATCTTTGTAATCACGATGGTCAACATGTGGCCCACCCACTGCATGACGGTTACGGGTCAATGCCAGACGGTGAACAATTGCCGTTGCTTTTAGCCGGTATGGCTCTTCGATATTTAAACGCATGAAACGCTCTTCGAACTCTGGAATGTTTTCAATATCTTTAGCAACCGATGCGCTGAGTTCTGGAGTTGCACCCACAATGCGAGTTGAAACTGAGAGCAGTTGGCGCAACGCATCCATGGCGGCAATGGTGACCCTAATAGCGTGACCAACCTGAAGCACCATCGCATCGGTTGTGACCTCGGCAGTTACATTTGGATTACCGTCGCGGTCGCCACCAATCCAACTTCCAAATGACAAAGGACGCGCAGTAACTGGAACATCGATGCCGATTCGCTTCATCTCGCGCGCAAAGTCATTGAGAACTTCCGGAACTGTTTGGCGGAATAAATCATCTAAGTAGTACAACGCATTCATGGCTTCATCAAGTGGCTCTGGCCGATCTAAACGAAGCTCGTCGGTCTGCCACAATAAATCGATAGTTTCTGCTAAACGATCACCTTGTGATGGATCGCGCGGACTATCTAGTAGTTCAGCAACGCGACCCATTTTATTTAATATCGATCTACGTGCAGCCTCGGTTGGATGCGCAGTAAAAACCGGGCGCACTGACATTTCGCTGATCCATGTAGAAATCTCTTCGCGCGTTAACTCGTGACCAGGAGTTTGTGCATCTAATGCAGCTTCGATTTTATTGACAGCACGTGTGAGCCAGGAACCGCCTTCGGCACGTGAATCTGCAAGCACGCGCGCACGGTGTACTTGTTCGGCAACGTTAGCTAAATGAAAGTATGTGCTAAATGCCCGCACAAGTTGCACCGAATCTTCAACAGATAGCGACGCCAAAAGTTCAACGCCATCGCCCTCGCGCACAGCTTTTCGAACATCTTCAACAAGGGCCAGAAGTTCTGGGCCCTCTTGTCGAACCAAGGTTTGACCCAGCAAATCACCTAAACGGCGAACATCGCTGCGCAGGCCCGCATCATCTGCGGCTACTGCACCGGGCTGAGTTGTCATTGGCTAATCCTCTCAGTTACCAGGTACATGACAAAATAAATTAGACTCACTCGTGGCAAGCCCCCTCCCTTTGGGAGTTGGGGCCAATAGACGTTTGGGGGTAGTCATGCGCGGATTAGTCACTGCACATGCACTGTCGGCAACTCACACTGTGGCCCCCTCACCGTTGTATCCATTCTTGATTGCTGCACGCGCAGATAATGCACCTGTTCTGGTGATTACAAGCTCTAGTCGCAGCGCAGAAGATCTAGTCAATGAACTGCGCGAATTACACGGCAATGTCATGGAGTTTCCAGCCTGGGAGACGCTGCCCCATGAGCGCTTAAGTCCGCGCAGCGATACGGTCGCTAAGCGAATTCAAACTCTGTATGCCCTAAATTCTGTGCACTCAGTTAATCCAATTGTGATTACCCCCGTGCGCGGTGCAATTCATCGCATTATTGGCGATTTAGGCAAAGCCGCACTGATCAAATTGGAGATTGGCAAAGAGCAATCATTAGACCAGCTAGTTCGACACTTGTCTTCACTTGCATACGTGCGTACCGATTTAGTTGAACGTCGCGGAGAGTTTGCTGTACGCGGAGGAATCGTTGATCTCTTCTTACCGCTTAGTTCTCATCCGATTCGTATTGATTTCTTTGGTGATGAGATTGAAGATTTAAGTTATTTTGAAGTAGCCGACCAGCGAACTTTTGAACCAGTAATTGGCAGTATTGAGATTTATCCATGCCGCGAACTTCTGCTGACCGATGTAATTAAAAAACGAGCGCTAGATTTAAAGGAGACACTTCCTGCCGCAGCTGAGTTACTAGAAAAAATTAGCGAAGGTATAGTTTTCGAAGGTATGGAGTCTTTAATTCCATTGTTGATTGATGAGACCGAGACCTTGCTTGCACGCATGCCACACAACACTCACGTTATTTTTATTGATCAGGAGCGCATCAAATCCCGGGCCGGAGATTTACTGGCAACTAATGAAGAGTTTTTAAATGCATCGTGGTCGAATGCAGCGCACGGTGCAGTTGCACCGATTCACGATGGTTCTGGCACATATATGTCGTGGGATGAACTCAGTAGCGAAGTGCAGCACTGTGGGCTTACGAGTAGTTCACTCGATCCATTTGGCAGCGACTTAGCGCCAGATACCGAGTTTTTAGATTACAGCGCGATAGATCCAATGCGTGGAGATATCGATCGCACAATAGATGCGCTGCGCACCGCCGTTGAAGCCCATTTCACCGTTGTTTTTGCAACTCATGGCCATGGAATGTTAGAGCGCTATGCAGGGATATTCCGCAATGCCGACTTGCCGGTGCACGTAGTTGAAAAACTCCTAGCTAAACCAACTAAGGGCAGCGTGCACTTAACTACATCAGTAATCGCCCATGGCTTTGAAAGCACGAGCGATCAAATCTTTTTTATGACCGAGCGAGATTTAACGGGCAGCAAAGGCAGCGTGCGAGATGGTGAGCGACTACCGTCGAAGCGTAAACAAGCAATTGATCCGCTAGAGCTTCGTGCAGGGGACTTTGTCGTTCACGAACAACACGGCATAGGTCGTTACGTAGAACTATTACAGCGCACTGTGGCTGATGTAACTCGAGAATATTTAGTTATCGAATACGCCTCGGCTAAACGCGGTCAACCAGGGGACAGAGTCTTTGTTCCAACGGATGCACTTGAACAAGTCAGCAAGTACGTTGGCGGTGAAGCACCAACTGTGCACCGTATCGGTAGTGGTGAATGGCAGAAAGCAAAGAGTCGAGCACGTAAAGCGGTTCGACAAATTGCTGGTGAATTGATCCGTCTCTATGCAGCACGCACAAGTTCACCAGGCTTTGCATTTTCACCCGATACTCCGTGGCAACGCGAACTTGAAGACTCTTTTTCTTACATTGAAACTCCCGATCAACTATCGACGATCAATGATGTGAAAGCCGATATGGAGCGCCCGTATCCAATGGATCGAATTATCTGTGGCGATGTTGGATATGGAAAAACTGAGATTGCTATTCGTGCCGCTTTCAAAGCGGTCCAAGATGGAAAGCAGGTTGCGGTTTTAGTTCCAACAACGTTGTTAGTTCAACAGCATACAAAAACCTTCGCTGAAAGATACGCGGGCTTTCCATTAAAAGTCGCAGGAATGTCGCGCTTTAATTCGGTCAAGGAGAGTAAAGAGGTTTTAGATGGCCTGCTCAAAGGCACCGTCGATGTCGTGATTGGCACACACCGAATTCTCTCGAGCGACGTTGTATTTAAGGACTTAGGCCTGGTTATAGTCGATGAAGAGCAGCGCTTTGGTGTTGAACAAAAAGAGGCGTTGAAGAAGATGCGCACCACTGTCGACGTATTAGCTATGTCGGCAACACCAATTCCTCGCACGCTAGAGATGGCCGTGACTGGTATTCGTGAGATGTCGACGATTACTACGCCACCTGAAGAGCGCCATCCGATTTTGACCTATGTAGGACCGGCCGAAGAAGGACAGATCACGGCCGCGATTCACCGTGAACTTTTGCGCGATGGTCAGATTTTTTACTTACACAATCGTGTTGAAACTATCGATCAAGCCGCTAGCCGGATCCAAGAGTTAGTTCCAGAGGCCAGAATTCGGGTTGCCCATGGTCAGATGAGTGAAGGCGCATTAGAAGATGTGATTTTAGGTTTTTGGAACCGTGACTTTGATGTTTTGGTTAGCACAACTATTGTCGAGAGTGGATTAGATATTCAGAACGCTAATACTTTAATCGTTGAACGCGCCGATCGATTTGGTTTATCGCAACTCCACCAGTTGCGAGGTCGTGTCGGACGTGGCCGCGAACGTGCATATGCATATTTTCTTTATCCAGCAGATCAGCCATTAACTGAAATTGCACATGAGCGTTTAACAACGATTGCAGCAAATACTGATTTAGGATCGGGAATGCGCGTTGCCCTTAAAGATCTTGAAATCCGCGGTGCCGGTAATTTGCTAGGAGGCGAACAGTCGGGCCATATCGCCGATGTCGGCTTTGATTTATATATGCGCATGGTCGGTGAAGCCGTTAATGATTACAAAGCTGGAATTATTGAGACGCAAGAAAAAGTCAGCGATTGCAAAGTTGAATTACCTATCAATGCGCACCTTTCGACCGAGTATGTTCCTGGCGAACGCCTGCGCTTAGATTTGTATCGACGATTAGCCGATGTAAAAAATACTGCCGATGTTGAATCTATCGCTGCTGAACTTCTGGATCGCTTCGGCGAACTGCCGGAAGAAGCAACGGCGCTGTTGGGTGTTGCATCCCTGCGTGCACTGGCAAAATCGGTGAAATTAACTGAGGTCGTCATTCAAGGAAAATTCCTGCGCCTTGCGCCCTTAACGCTGCCTGAGTCCAAGCAACTGAGATTGTCACGCCTCTACCCAGGTTCACTCTATAAATCGGCCACACGCACGGTATTGGTGGCTTTAAAGACAGGGAATGCATGGAATCCGTCAGAGAATGCTCCATTAATGGTGGATACTTCTCTTCTGGCCTGGGTCGTAGAGGCAGTCAACCAACTGAGTGAAGCACCGAAAGTGAGTTCATAGTGAAGAGGATTCTGGCCATAGCCATCGCAGCAAGTGCCCTTTTACTCTCTGGCTGTTCCCAAGTAGGAGCCGCAGCAACTGTAGGAGATACAAAGATTACGCAAGCACAGGTGCAGAGCACTGTTGACTCAATTCTTGCAGCACGTGTTGGCGTTGACACTTCACAGATGCAGCTTGAAACCGGCGAAGCACTTACTCGCGGTCAACTGCGCTTCTTCGTTTTGACGGAACTGCTACAAGCAACTGCTAAAGATTTGAAAATTTCTGTATCGAAAGCAGAAATTGATACGCGCCGTGCCAGCATCATCGAACAAGTTGGTGGAGCTGCATCACTTCCAACAGCACTTGTTGGTGCCGGAATAGCTAAAGATAATTTAGATAGATACATCGAAGCGATTTCATTATCAGACAAGATCGGTCAAGCAGTTACCGCAACCGGTGTAGCACAAGCTGATATTGGCACTGCGGTCCAAAAACTTATCGTTGATAAGGCAGCAAAACTTGGTGTGACTATCAATCCACGTTATGGCAAGTGGGATGCAACTGTTGCAGATGTTGTTGCAACTGATCCTGCAAGCTCTGCAGTTACACCATCAACTAAGTAGTTTATTTCGATGCAGGGTTCACAACTTCAGCGTTTAGTTGAAGTTATGGACCGGCTTCGATCTCCCGGAGGTTGTCCGTGGGATGCCGAGCAGACGCATGAATCCTTACTTAAATACTTACTAGAAGAGTCATACGAATTTGTTGATGCCGTACACAGCGGCAACCGCATCGACATGCGTGAAGAGCTCGGCGATGTTCTCTTGCAGGTCTATTTCCATGCACGTATTGCCCAAGATGATGAGAATGATCCATTCACCATCGAAGATGTTGCCCAAACAATCGCCGATAAGTTAATTCGCCGTCACCCGCATGTCTTTGAGGGCTTAGAGGTCGATGATGCAGCCGATGTACTTAAAAATTGGGAGGAGATAAAGCGCGCAGAAAAAGGTCGCACTTCTGCCCTCGATGGCATAGCGATGGCGCAACCCGCGCTGCCCCTGATTGAAAAGCTTTTATATCGTGCGAAAACACATGATGTCAGCGTTGAGATTCCACAGACCATTGAGGGACCGGCCGATGAAAGTGCAGTTGGTCAAGCCCTGCTCTCTGTGATCGCGTGGGCACATGCCAATGGAATCGATGCAGAAGCCGCGCTCCGTAAGCAGGCAGCTCTAGTGAGCGCACAGATTGCGGCCATCGAGGCACGGTAGGATTAGCCCATCAAAGTTTGTGTGATTTCAGCGTTGAGGTCTCACTTGGCATAACAATGTAAGTGATGAAGGAGAAACGCAATGGCAATTATCGAGGCTCTCGGTGCACGTGAAATTCTCGACTCCCGTGGAAATCCAACGGTTGAAGTTGAAATTCAATTAGAAGATGGCACCCAAGCTCGCGCTGCCGTTCCAAGTGGAGCATCAACTGGCGCTTTTGAAGCCGCTGAACTTCGCGATGGTGGATCACGTTACTTAGGTAAAGGTGTTGAAAAAGCAATCGCATTTGTAAACAATGAAATTGCACCAGAGATCATCGGACTTGATGCTCAAGATCAGCGCATTATCGATGCCGCAATGATCGAGCTTGATGGAACAAAAAATAAATCACGCATGGGTGCCAATGCGATTCTTGGTGCATCACTTGCAGTTGCTAAAGCATCAGCTGAATCTGCCGATCTCTCACTCTTTCGCTACTTAGGTGGACCTAACGCACACTTGTTGCCAGTACCAATGATGAATATTCTCAACGGTGGCGCACATGCCGATACCAACGTTGATATTCAAGAGTTCATGATTGCGCCAATCGGTGCACCAACATTCCGCGAATCACTGCGCTGGGGTGCTGAGATTTATCACGCACTCAAAGCAGTCCTTAAAAAGCGCGGCCTAGCAACATCTGTTGGCGATGAAGGCGGATTTGCACCTAACTTGGACAGCAATCGTGCAGCTCTGGACCTAATCCTTGAAGCTATTACCGCTGCAGGATTTAAGCCAGGTACCGATATCGCGCTTGCCATGGACGTTGCGGCAACTGAGTTCCATGAGAACGGGCAGTACAAGTTTGAAGGCGCACTGAAGTCATCCGATGAAATGATCGCCTATTACACATCACTCGTTGATGCATATCCGATCGTCTCAATTGAAGATCCACTTAACGAAGAAGACTGGGCTGGCTGGACGCAGATGACAACTGTCCTAGGTTCACGTATTCAAATCGTCGGCGATGATTTATTTGTTACTAATCCAGAGCGCC
>WLKQ01000045.1 GCA_009701185.1 Actinomycetota bacterium
AAAGTATCCAGCGATGCATGAAGCTGCACTTTTAGCTGCACAGTCCTCGGCTGCGACTGCACTTGTACTCAAGAATGATTACCTACCAATTGCAACTCCGAATGATGCTGTAGGTGCTGACCGTTACGCCGTGTGGTCTCGATATTTCACCGGTGCGAAGTTAGATTTGCGCGCAACATATGAATGGGGAGTCGCTGACCTAAAAGCAATTAACGACCGCATGTGGGTGCTTGCCGAACAATTAAAGCCCGGCGCAAAGACGCTTCGTGAAGTTGCAGATGCTTTAGACCACGATCCTAAATACGTCATCAAGGGTGGCGAGAATGTAATTAAGTTTTTACAAGATTTTACCGATGCAGCAATCAAGCGCATGGATGGTGAGTTCTTTGAAATCGATGAGCGCATCAAGATTTGCGAAGCTCGCTTAGCTCCTGAAGGAAGTGCGTCTGCGCCTTATTACAATGGGCCATCTGAAGATTTATCGCGTCCTGGATCAACATGGATTCCAATGTTGGGCAAAGAAGAAGTGAGCAGTTGGCATTTAGTGTCCACGTGGTACCACGAAGCTGTTCCCGGACACCACCTTCAAGTTGCAACGGTCACTATTGAAAAGGAACGATTAAGTAGATTCCAACGCACCGCTGCATGGATTAGCGGATATGGTGAAGGCTGGGCGTTATACGCCGAGCGTTTTATGAATGAATTAGGCGCATTTGATGAACCTGGCATTGAAATGGGTTATTTATCAGCGCAGGCTTTGCGTGCTGCACGCATTGTCGTAGATATTGGAATGCATCTGGGTTACACCGACTTCGAAGGAAACGTATGGAATGCCGAGAGCTCACGCAAACTTCTCAATGAACAGGCACTCCTTGACGCGGCTCATTCACGCAGCGAAACCGATCGTTACTTAGGTTGGCCAGGACAGGCGATTTCATACAAAGTGGGTGAGCGCGTCTGGATGCAGGCTCGTGAAGATGCACGTACCCGCCTTGGCTCAGCATTTAATATGAAGAAGTTCCATTCGTATGCCCTCAAGATTGGACCTATGGGTCTGGATCCATTTGCGATAGAAATGTCGGCCTGGGACGGGAACTAACCCAATATTTCCGCTCAGTCAGGGCAGTTTTCGTTAAAAATCTGAGATTTTTTTGCGAAACTCTGTAATTTCAAAATGCGAAAAGCCCACACATAATTCACAATTACTACTGCTGATGGCCAATGGAGCTCCTCGAGGTCTCCACATGGCATAAGGCTGCAGGGCTCAAAAGGGCTCTGTACATAGTCAACTCACGGAGGCATATATTCATGCTGAAACTTGATAGTAATCAATGGAATCTGGTCTACAACATCTTCTCATTTGGACTAGTTTCAATGCTTGCCTGCACGGTTTACACGCTCGTTTCACAGCAGCGTGTATTAGCAAAATATCGCAATGCACTCGTAATGTCATCAATGGTTACATTCATCGCTGGCTATCACTACATGCGAATCTTCAACTCATTCAATGAATCATCAACAGATATGTCTGTAAATATTTCAGGCGCTCAGGGTTCATTCAACGAGGCCTATCGTTATGTGGACTGGCTACTTACTGTGCCACTACTTCTAGTTGAAGTTGTTGCCGTACTTGCCCTAGCCAAAGCAGTTTCACGCTCACTAATCATGCGTCTTGTTCCAGCATCAGCTGCGATGATCGCACTTGGTTACCCAGGCGAAATTTCAAGCGATCAGAATACTCAGGTTCTATACGGTGTTCTATCAACAATCCCATTCTTATACATCCTTTACGTACTATTCGTAGAGCTTGGTAAGTCACTTGATAATCAACCAGCAGGCGTTGCAGAGACCGTTGGTCGCCTACGTCTATTGTTGATTGCAACATGGGGCGTTTACCCAGTTTCATACATCCTAGGTATGGGTGATGGAATGGCTTCTGCTCAGCAGTTTGTTGGCGTACAGGTTGGTTACACAATCGCTGACATCCTTGCTAAGTGCGTATTCGGTCTTACAATTTTGAAGATCGCACGCATGAAGTCAATGGCAGAAGGAATGAAGGACGATCACTAATCACGTAGATTAACAATGGGGTGCCGAGAAATCGGCACCCCATTTCTCTATCTTAAGGAGCTCAAGCTATGAAAAGTGATCTTGTAAATAATTACAGAATGGGTGGATACCTGCTCGTTGCACTTGGATTAATTAATTTGCGCTACCAAACTGGCCATAGCGGCGTATTGGCACATAGCGTGACTATCGTTATTCCTGGAACTGCCTTACTTATTTCAACATGGATACCGGCGATGCACAAGGTATTGAATACCCGGGCTTGCAAAGCAATGACACTGACTCTCGGTGCTCTGCTGATTGCATACGCCGTCATCAATTAATCCCCTTTACATTTGAGTTCTACCCCTGGCCTTTGCATGTCTGCCAATACCATCTTCAGGAGTACGCTCAATGAAATCGAAATTAAGGCGAAGAAGAAACCTAGGCACGAAGGAGAATGAAATGACCGACATCACAATTGAAGTAAAAGAAGAGTCCAGCACTTGCTGTGGTGGAAGCGGACAGTGCGGCTGTAAAGCGGAAGAAAAAGCTGAAGTAAAAACTGAAACTTCATGTTGTGGGGGAAATTGCTAGACTTTAGAAACTAACATCAGTAAAGAACTGTGGAGAGAAGTACATGCAGATCACAATCGATAAGAAGTCAGGAATATTTCTGATAATTATTGTTGCGCTACTTGCAGTAATCATGGGAATGGGTATGGCTCGTAATGGAGACCACGGCTCATCCGGCATGCATGAGATGATGGATTCACATGAAAAAGAGGCATCCTTACAACTAAGTGGTGCGGATGTGATGTTTTTACAGATGATGATTCCACATCACCAACAAGCTATAGATATTTCACAATTAGCGTTATCAAAGAGCAAAGACCCTGAACTTTTGGGACTTGCTACAAGTATTCGTGATGGTCAATCCGCTGAAATAGTTCAGATGAAATCTTGGCTCAATGCAGCTAACGCAGATCTTGATATGGGCCACTCAATGGGGGACACCATGGGTGGCATGCTTACCGATGCCGAATTAGCCGAGTTGAAGGCTGCAACGGGAAGGAGTTTTGATCTCTTGTGGCTAAAGGGAATGACGAATCACCACGCTGGTGCACTCCATATGACAACAATGATTGAGGATGCCAGTAACGCTGAGATTAAATTATTTGGAGAGAACATAGTTATTACCCAAACCGCTCAAAATAAACAGATGAGCTTAATGATTACACGACTAAAGAATTAGGGACTAATCACTTTACTTTCTAAAAGATAGATCCGCCTTTTTCATTTCGGCAACTAAAATCCGGATTGCATTTGCTCCCATGCCATCAAGTTCTTTAAGCGCGGCAAGTGATATTTTGCGAAGATCGCTCAGCTGAAATAATCCATCATCGATTAATGCCCGACATGCGGGTGCGGCTAAACCAATCTCACGCCACTGACCATCCACAGCGGCGTATGCATCAAGTGCGTCATCGCTATTTGTCGCAGCAGAAACTTTCTTAGCTTTTTTCTCAGCCCGGTTAGCAGCCCCTGCGCGCTTTGCTTCTGCGGCCAACTTTTTTGTCTTGGCCGGTGATTGCTTTGCCATTAGAAAAATCCTAACTAGGGCTTATTGATTTAGTGTGCGGGAGAAGGGACTTGAACCCTCACGTCCGAAGACACAGGTTCCTAAGACCTGCGTGTCTGCCATTTCACCACTCCCGCGAAACCCACACACAGTCATCAAGTGCCCCTGAGTGGATAGGTGCCAAGATTAGAGGTAAGTAAGCGATGTATCAAAACGGGTCACATTAGTCTCACCGATACCATGTTGAGGCAACCTCGCTAGAGCGCTGGCGGTAACCTTGCCTAATGTCCTCACAACTAGAGCAGCTGCAGTCAGCGGTCTTAGCTGCACTCGAGCATTTAGTGGCAGAAGGCTTATTGGATGCGCAAATCCCTGCCTCTATCGTCTTGGAGCGCCCTAAGAATCGCGACCACGGGGACTATGCAACATCTATAGCTCTGCAATTGGCAAAAACCGCCGGCAAGAATCCACGCGATATAGCCCAACTAATTGCCGATCAATTACACACCGCAGAATCCATTTCACGCGTGGATATTGCTGGACCTGGATTTATCAACATCACGTTGAATCGTGCCAGCCAAGCCGAACTTGTGACCGTGATTCTTAACTCGAGTGCAGATTATGGAAAAGGAAATGCGCTCGCGGGCGTTCGAATAAATCTAGAGTTTATTAGTGCAAATCCAACTGGACCGTTGCACTTAGGCCACACGCGTTGGGCAGCAGTCGGTGATGCTCTTGGTCGAGTACTCAGTGCAGCAGGAGCCGATGTAACTCGTGAATTTTATATTAATGATCGCGGAAATCAGATGGATCTCTTTGGTGCATCGGTTGAAGCGGCAGCGCTCGGAAAACCGATTCCAGACGATGGATATCAAGGCGCTTACATTTCAGATTTAGCTAAAGAAGTTGTGGCTGCTAATTCTGCTATTACTTTACTTCCAGAAGGCACGCGCCACGAAGCATTTCGTGAAGCAGCTTATGCAGTTCAACTGAAAGATCAACAACGAGTGCTCGATACTTTTGGAACGCATTTCGATGTCTGGTTTTCTGAGCGCTCCTTACATGAACAAGGTGCGGTCGAACATGGATTAGAGAAACTGCGCAAACAAGGACATGTCTTTGAAGAAGAAGGTGCAGTATGGCTGCGAACGACTGATTTTGGCGATGACAAAGATCGAGTACTAACTAAGTCGGATAGATCACTGACGTATTTCTCATCAGATACTGCTTATTACATCAATAAGCGCGAACGTGGCTTTGATATCTGTATTTATATGTTGGGTGCAGACCATCATGGATATGTTGGCCGCTTGAAGGCAATTGCAGCGTGTGCTGGTGATAATCCTGATTACAACATTCATGTTCTGATTGGACAGTTAGTAAAAATTATGGAGGGCGGAGAAGAGGTAAAACTCTCTAAACGTGCCGGAACAATTATTACGTTAGAAGAGCTGGTAGAAAAAGTTGGTGTTGATGCCGCTCGATATACGCTAATTAGGTATCCAGTCGATACTCCAATGGTGATGGATATAGATGTTCTTAAGCGCAACACCAATGAAAACCCGGTTTATTACGTTCAATACGCCCATGCTCGAATCGCAGCGGTACTTCGTAATGCCGAGGAACTAAAAATTTCGCTAGATGCCAAAGATTTCGATTCAACCCAGTTATCGCATGATCGGGAGAATGAACTTTTAGGTGTCCTTGCCCAGTTCCCACGCGTTGTTGCATCTGCGGCAGAGCTTCGCCAGCCTCACCGAGTTGCGCGTTATTTAGAGGAGTTAGCGGGGGTCTATCACGGCTTTTACGCTGATTGCCGCGTACTTCCAATGGGTGAAGAAAATCCATCGGCATTACATACGGCTCGACTATTACTGTGTGCATCTACAAAGCAAGTTATTGCTAATGGTTTAGCACTATTGGGTGTCAGTGCACCGGAGAGGATGTAGTCATGTGGTCAGCTAATGTCACGCAGTCAGAAGAACTCACGATCTCATCTATTACTGCATCCACCCTTGCCAAAGAATTTGGAACTCCGGCATTCATTATGGATCAAGCCGATTTCTATAACCGCGCTCAAGCCTGGGATATCGCTTTAAAAAGCGCATTTGGTGCGCATGCGGGTCAAGTTTATTACGCTGCAAAAGCATTCATTTGCGTAGAAGTAGCGCGCTGGATTAAAGATATTGGCATTGGAATCGATGTCTGCACTGGAGGAGAATTAGCTGTTGCTCTCGCTGGTGGAATTGATCCAGCAAAGATTGAAGTTCATGGGAACAATAAATCAGTAGCTGAGATAGAAAAAGCTGTGAGTGCAGGAGTCGGCACTATTGTGATTGACTCGCTATTTGAAATTGAACGTGTGGCACAAGCGGCCAAGAAATTTAACGTAATTCAAGGTGTGCTGCTGCGCCTGACTCCTGGAATTGAAGCACATACACATGAATCGATTGCTACTGCACACGAAGATGTGAAGTTTGGGTTTTCTATAGCAAGTGGTTCGGCGTGGAAAGCGATTGAAGCTACTCGCGGGCATTCTTCAATTCAGTTACGTGGTTTTCACGCACACATCGGCTCTCAAATCTTAGATACCAACTCTTTTGATGTAAGTGCCGAACGTCTTATTGGATTATTGGCACGCTACCGCGATACCTACAATGAAGAGTTACCTGAATTAGATTTAGGTGGAGGCTATGGAATCGCGTACTTACCTGGCGATGAAGCTCTTTCACCAACTACCGCCATGAACGCCCTTGCTGCCGCAGTACAACAAAACTGCACACACCACGGACTAGCTCATCCGCGAATCTCAATTGAACCCGGAAGAGCGATTGTCGGGCCAACAATGTTTACGTTATATGAAGTTGGAACAGTAAAAGATGTTACGTTAGAAAATGGAAGTAACCGTCGCTACATATCTATTGATGGTGGAATGAGCGATAACATCCGCCCCGCCTTATATAGCGCTGAATACACGGCAATTCTTGCTAATCGCACCAGCGATGCACCAACGCTTTCTTCACGCCTTGTTGGAAAACACTGCGAAACTGGAGATATTGTTATTCGAGATATCGAATTAGCTGGCGATATTTCACCTGGCGATTTATTAGCTACCCCAGCTACGGGTGCATATGGGCGAAGCATGGCTAGTAATTACAACCACATGCCCCGTCCGCCAGTTATCGCAGTAAAAGATGGCAAAGCGCGTGTAATTCTGCGACGTGAGACCGAAGCTGATCTGTTAGGGCTCGATATTTAACGCCGATACAGGCATCTGTGAAAGAATAACCCGCATGGACGCAGGTTTGAAGACAATCTCAATTGGAATGCTTGGCGCTGGAGTAGTTGGCAGCCAGGTTGCTCGCCTGCTCCAATCCGATGAACAAGAGCTCTCTGAACGCTCAGGTGCACTTCTTGTATTGAAAAAAGTCGGCGTGCGCAGCCCTGGACCACGCGATGGTATCGATGCATCGATGATTACTACAGATTTAAACTCAATAGTTACTGATCCTGAGATTAATATCATTATCGAGGTAATGGGTGGCATTGAACCTGCGCGTACTTTAATTTTAGAAGCGATCAAGAATAAGAAATCGGTTATCACTGCAAATAAAGCTCTACTTGCAACACATGGACATGAACTATTTAATGCCGCAGATGCAGCCAAAGTTGATTTGTATTATGAAGCAGCAGTTGCTGGAGCAATTCCAATTATTCGCTCAATGCGCGAATCATTAGCTGGAGACCAAATCACTCGCGTGATGGGAATTGTTAATGGAACAACTAACTATATTTTGACCAAGATGCATGAAGAAGGTCGTGAGTTTGCCGAAGTTCTTAAAGAGGCTCAAGCATTGGGTTACGCTGAAGCAGACCCAACAAGTGATATCGAGGGCCATGATGCAGCGGCAAAGGCTGCGCTATTAGCCAGTTTGGCATTTCATAGCACGGTGACAATTGATGAGGTTTATTGCGAGGGTATTAGTAATATTTCAATTGATGATGTGCACGCTGCCAAAGCCATGAACTGTGTTATCAAGTTGCTAGCAATTGCAGAGCTCACAGTGAAAGATGAGATCTCAGTTCGGGTTCACCCCGTCATTTTGCCTAATTCGCATCCACTGGCATCGGTACGTAACGCCTTCAATGCCGTCTATGTTGAGTCTGAGTCAGCAGGGGAGCTGATGTTTTATGGTCGCGGAGCAGGTGGTGCACCAACGGCATCTGCAATCCTGGGTGACTTAGTTGCAGTAACTCGTCACCGCGCATATTCAACTGTTGGATATGGTGAATCAGATTATGCGGATTTGGATATTGCACCGGTCGGTGAAGTTAAATCACAGTATTACGTGCGCTTACACGTAACTGATAAGTCAGGTGTTTTAGCATCCGTTGCGCAAACTTTTGCGAGCGAAGATATGTCGATTCAGACAGTACGTCAATCAGGCATGGGCCAAGATGCAGAGTTAATCGTGATTACACACCGTGCGACAGAGGCATCACTCAACGCATGTGTTAAGAAATTAACTGATATGGCGATAGTAAGTAAAGTTGAATCAGTTATTCGTGTTGAAGGAGCCGTCGCCTAAATGGGAATCTTTGGATCTAGCAAAAAACCTGCACATCAATGGCGTGGAGTCATTGAGGAGTATCGCCATCGCTTGCCAGTCAGTGCTAATACGCCGATAATCTCTTTGCGCGAAGGTGGTACTCCACTTATTCACGCACAATTTCTTTCAGAGCTCTTAGGCAACAATGTTTGGATCAAGTACGAAGGTTTAAATCCGACGGGATCTTTCAAAGATCGTGGAATGACAATGGCAATTTCTAAGGCCGCTGAGGCTGGCGCTAAAGCGGTTATCTGCGCATCCACCGGAAATACTTCGGCATCGGCTGCAGCCTATGCAGTGAAAGCTGGAATGACTCCAGCTGTATTGATTCCTAAAGGCAAGATTGCGATGGGTAAATTAGCTCAAGCCGTTATTCATGATTCAACTATTTTGCAAGTAAATGGAAACTTTGATGACTGCTTAACTCTTGCGCGTGAACTTTCAGAGAACTATCCAGTTGCACTTGTTAACTCGGTCAATCCATTTCGAATCGAAGGCCAAAAGACAGCGGCATTTGAAGTAGTAGATATGTTAGGTAATGCCCCAGATATTCATGCGCTGCCAGTGGGTAATGCGGGAAACATCACTGCATATTGGAAGGGCTATCAGGAGTACTTCAAAGATGGAATGACGTCTGGATTGCCAGCCATGTATGGTTTTCAAGCTGCAGGTGCTGCACCAATCGTTAAGGGCAAAATAGTTAAAAATCCAGACACAATTGCTACTGCGATTCGAATTGGAAATCCAGCATCGTGGACCCAAGCCGTTGAGGCACGTGATAGTTCGGGCGGAGTAATTGATTCAGTAACAGATAAAGAGATCCTTGCGGCATATCGTTTAATTGCCGCTAAAGAGGGAATCTTCGTTGAACCTTCATCTGCTGCGGGCTTAGCTGGTCTGATTAAATATAAAAAAGCAGGCAAGTTGCCTAGGGATAAGACAATTGTTATAACTGTAACTGGGCATGGCTTAAAAGATATTCCTTATGCGCTTGAGAGTGCTAAAAAACCTGTTGTTGTTCCAGTAAATGTTAAAGCTGCCGCCAAGGCTTTAGGTCTTATCTAAAATGAAGCCAACTTTTAGAGCGCAATCTATGCAGGTACAAGTTCCTGCAACCAGCGCTAATTTGGGCCCGGGTTTTGACAGTCTTGGTTTAGCTTTAGGAATGCATGATCGTTATATTGCCCAGATTTTAGATGAAGCAATTATTGATATCGACATTACGGGTGAAGGCGCCGACACATTAGCGCGCAACGAAAAGAATTTAGTTATCAGATCCATGTATGCAGGTTTTGATTTTCTTGGTGGAAGACCTCGAGGAATTGCGCTGCGTGCATTAAACGTGAATCCACATGGACGCGGGCTTGGCTCTTCTGCAAGTGCAATCGTTGGTGGACTAACACTTGCTCGCGCACTTGTCCTAGGCGGTTCTGAGCACATGAGTAATGAAGATATGCTGATTTTGGCAAATGAATTAGAGGGCCACCCAGACAATGTTGCTGCTGCAATTAATGGTGGAGCAACAGTTGCTTGGCAAGAAATGCAGTATGGACAAAAAGTAGCGCTTTCAATTCAACTTGAAGTTGATCCACGTATTAGTGCAGTGGCATTTATTCCTTCTACCTCGGTTGCTACGTCTAAAGCACGCAAAATGCTGCCAGAATCAGTCACTCATGCTGATGCGGTTAAGAATTCAACAAATACAGCCCTACTTGTACATGCTTTGCAACATCGACCTGACTTGCTTCACACGGCAACTGAAGATTTCTTGCATCAAAGTTATCGCGCCGAAGCCATGCCTGGCTCATATGCACTCTTGAAGAAACTGCGCAATGCTGGCGTAGCTGCATTTATATCCGGAGCGGGGCCAGCTGTTTTGGCACTTCATACCGGGGGATCTGCTGAAGTCGATGAATTAGCCCGAGCCGCCGGTGATAAGTTCGCAACGAGCGCTTTGAGCATTTCGCGCACTGGTGCCAGCCTCATAGGAGGCTAAATTTGGCCTTGAGCCAGGAGCACTGCTAACATTTAGGCATCTGTTCGGCCCGTTTATTGGGGCCAGCAACACCTACAGATAATCACAGAAGAAACCACCGTCGTTGGGTATATCTAAAAAACCCAAAGACCAATAGCGAAAAGATACAGATGACAACAGCAGATGAACCCGTTCGTTCACAAAGCCCAGAGCTAGCTGCAATGACCTTGCCCAAGTTAAAGACAGTTGCAACACAACTTGGTGTTGAAGGCGCAGCAAAGATGAAGAAGGACGCACTTGTAGAAGCGATTGCCGATTTACAGGCTAAGAATCGCGAAGCTGCAAAAGCTGAACGTGAAGCACGTCGTGAAGCACGTAATAATCGCAAGAAAGAGGTTAAGCCAGCGGCTAACCAATCTCAGGATTCAGATGATGATGCAGGTGATGATTCAACCTCTCATGATCGTGGAAATCGAAATGATCGTTTCGATCGCAATGATCGCTCTCGTGGTCGCAACCGTGACCGTAATAATCGCGATCGCGCACCCCGCGAAGAGCGCGAACCAGTTATTGGTGAGGACGATGTCCTGGTCCCAGTAAGTGGCTTACTCGATATTTTAGATAGCTATGGCTTTATCCGTACATCGGGTTACTTGCCAGGACCAAATGACGTTTATGTAACGATGCAGCAAGTCCGTAAGAACGGACTTCGTAAAGGTGATGTTGTAACGGGTCAAGTTCGTCA
>WLKQ01000046.1 GCA_009701185.1 Actinomycetota bacterium
CAAGAAGGCAGCAGCTAAGAACGCTGCTCCAAAGAAGCGCAAGAAGGCAGCGGCTAAGCCAGCTGCAAAGAAAGCTGCTCCAAAGAAGCGTAAGAAGGCAGCTAAGAAGGCAGCTCCAGCAGCTGCTCCAAAGAAGCGCCGTCGCAAGAAGGCAGCAGCTAAGTAATTAGCTATTAAAAAAACCCGCCACTCTATGTGGCGGGTTTTTTTATGCAGTTTTATTTATTTTTCGTCGAGTACTTCTTTTCGCAATGATGTTGCAATGCGCGAAAAAATCTGAGCAAGTACTTCCTGATCACTCTTATTTAAGTGATCGACAAAACGAGTTCGCACACTCTCCACATGATCGGGTGCAGCAGCAACTATTGCTTTCCAACCCTTTGCAGTCATTACTGCAAAATATCCACGTTTATCTGATGGACATGCTTCACGCTTTACCCATCCGGCTTTTTCCATCACCTTCATGCGATGTGATAATCGTGAACGCGACAGCAGGGCAGTCTCGGCTAGCTCGCTCATCCGCATTTTGCGCTCTGGGGCATCACTGAGCTGAGCCAAAATCTCATAATCGGCCATGCTCAAATCATGTCCATCTAAATCTGTATCAAGGGCTTCAAGCATGCGTCTGCTGGCGATGATATAGCTGCGCCAGGCCTTCATTTCGGTGGGGTTAAGCCAGCGGGGTGCGGTAGCGTTTTCATCTGGCATAGTGACAGTCTACGCTAACAGTTGAACTTTCAACTATTTTCCAAAAGGGGTTTCGCGCGTGAGTACTAGTACAACTGGTTTAGATTTCGACCACATCGATTCATCGGTACGCCTACAAGATGACCTCTACCGACATTTCAATGGTGCTTGGCTAAAGAGCGCCGAGATCCCTGCCGATAGAGCAACTGATGGAGCTTTCATCAAGCTGCGCGACCTATCTGAAAAACGAGTACGTGCGATTATTGAGAGTGCAAGCGGCAGTGCTGAAGCGCAAAAGATTAGCGATGTCTACGCCTCATTTATGGATGCCGATGCAATCGAAGCTAAGGGCTTTTCACCGATTCAGGCCGACTTAGATGCCTGCGATGGGATTGTTACTTTGAGCGATTTTATTTCGACAATGGCCAAACTTGAAATCCGTGGCCTTGGTGCCATCTTTGGATCTTTTATTTATGCCGACCAGAAAGATGTTAATTCAAATATCTTGTACTTAGCCCAAGGTGCAATCTCACTTCCTAATGAGTCTTACTACCGAGAAGATCAGTACGCCGAGATCCGTACCGCTTTTCTAGCCCACGTTGAAGCGATGTTCGCGCTTGTCGGAATCACTAATGGCGCAGAGCTTGCAGCCAAGATTTTGGCTCTGGAAACTTCGGTTGCCAGTCATCACTTTGACGCAGTCAAAGACCGTGATGCAACGTTGACCTATAACAAGTTAACTCGTGCAGAGTTACTTGCACTGATGCCAGCCTTTGACTTTGACCTCTACTTACAAGCCGGCGAAATTCCATCGGTTGTTCTAGATTCCGTCATCGTTCAGCAGCCGCCGTTTTTTGCCGGGCTCTCAGATATTTTGGCTCACTTTGATCGTGACTCTTGGGTGGCATGGTTGAAGTGGAACATCATCAGTGGGTCAGCTGCCTACTTATCTGCCGACTTAGTCAATCAAAACTTTTCATTCTATGGAAAAACACTTTCTGGAACTCCTGAACTTCGCGAGCGCTGGAAGCGTGCAGTCTCACTTGTTGAAGGCTCACTCGGTGAGGCAGTAGGTAAGGTCTATGTCGAGCAGCACTTCCCGGCCGCAGCCAAGGCAGCGATGGAGAAGTTAGTTGCCAATTTGATTGAGGCCTATCGAGTCAGCATCAATGAGATTGATTGGATGAGTGCAACGACTAAAGCTAAAGCCCTCGACAAGCTCGGCAAGTTCCGTCCCAAAATTGGCTATCCAGATAAATGGCGCGATTATTCAGCGCTACAGACCGACCCACATGACCTCTTCGGAAATATCGGTCAGGTGACAAAGTTCCAACGCGATCATGAATTATCAAAAATTGGCAAGCCGGTTGATCGCGATGAGTGGCACATGACCCCTCAGACCGTGAACGCTTATTACAACCCAGTAATGAATGAGATTGTTTTCCCTGCCGCTATTTTGCAGTCACCGTTTTTCTCATTAACCGCTGATGATGCGGTGAACTACGGTGGAATTGGCGCAGTCATTGGACATGAAATTGGCCATGGCTTTGACGATCAAGGCTCAAAGTTCGATGGCGACGGCGCACTCAATAACTGGTGGAGCGATGAAGATCGAGCTGCTTTTGAGATTCGCTCCAATGCGTTAATCGAGCAGTACAACACTCTGGTTCCCGAAGAGACTCCAGATATCACGGTCAATGGAGCTTTAACTGTTGGAGAAAATATCGGCGACTTAGGTGGATTAGCGATTGCATATAAGGCATATCAAATCTCATTAGAAGGTAAGCCATCTCCAGTCATCGATAATTTCACTGGGGAGCAACGTTTATTCTTTGGATGGGCACAGATCTGGCGTACAAAAGTTCGCCCTGCAGAGATGCGCCGTCGCATTGCAACCGACCCACACTCCCCTGGTGAATTCCGTTGCAACACCATCGTAAGTAACTTCACGCCTTTCTATGAGGCATTTGGCGTTACTGAAAAAGATGGCCTGTGGCTAGATGAAGCATCACGCGTGCAGATTTGGTAATTCATGAGTTTTAGCTTTGAGATCACATCTGCTCCAGCTAACTCTTTAGCGCGCGTTGGAATAATTACAACGCCGCATGGACAGATCAGGACTCCAGCTTTTATTCCGGTAGGTACCAAAGCAACAGTTAAATCTGTACTGCCTGAAGCGATGGCAGATCTTGGTGCACAGGCATTGTTGGCCAATGCCTATCACCTCTATCTTCAACCTGGTTCAGATATCGTGGATGAGGCTGGCGGGCTGAGCGAATTCATGAATTGGCCAGGGCCAACTTTTACTGACTCAGGTGGATTTCAAGTTTTATCTCTCGGCGTAGGTTTTAAAAAAGTCTTAGCCATGGATGCAACTACTTTTCGCCGCGATGATGTTATTGCTGGAAATAAAGATCGACTTGCTCATGTCGATGATGAAGGTGTTACTTTTAAATCTCACTTAGATGGCTCGATGCATCGCTTTACGCCAGAGGTTTCCATGCAGGTACAACACCAACTAGGGGCCGACATTATGTTTGCCTTTGATGAGTGCACAACTTTGCATAACACTCGCCCCTATCAAGAGTTAGCGATGGAGCGCACGTTGGCCTGGGCTGGGCGATGTCTGGATGAACATAAACGTTTGACCGACGAGCGTTCGACAAAGCCCTACCAAGCACTCTTTGGCGTCATTCAAGGTGCGCAGTACGAAGACTTACGAAAGAAAGCCGCCGGAGATCTGGGATCTCTAGAGTCATCTGGTCAGAGCTTTGATGGATTCGGAATCGGTGGCGCACTCGATAAGGATGCCCTCGGAACTATCGTCTCGTGGGTCAATCAGGTCTTGCCGCAAGAAAAGCCGAAACATTTATTGGGGATCGGTGCCCCAGAAGATTTATTTGTCGGGGTAGAAAATGGAATCGATACCTTCGACTGTGTTTTAGCCTCCAGAATCGCTCGTACCAGCGCTGTGTACACGATGGAAGGGCGTTTTAACCTATCTAACAGCCGTTTTAAGCGTGACTTCACTGCAATCGACGATGAATGTGACTGTTACACGTGTACGCACTACACACGGGCGTATATGCACCATGTATTCCGAGGTAAAGAGATTATTGCAGCAACCTTGGCAACCATTCATAACGAGCGTTTTATTGTCCGCTTAGTCGACCAGATGCGACAAGCTTTATTAGATGGCAATTTCAGCGATATGAAGGCTGACTTCCTTGGACGATATAGCCACCGAAGCGGCCAATCAAAGGACTAGTTTCGCTGCTACTTCTTAGCGGCTAAACGTGCCTCACGACGTACGCGCTGTTCAGCTGGATCTGGCACCGGAACGGCTGCGATCAAGCGACGGGTGTAGTCATTTTGTGGACGCTGCAAGATTGCATCGCGATCGCCCTCTTCGACAAGCAGACCGTTCTGCATTACTGCAATGCGGTGCGCCAAAATATCTACTACGGCTAAATCGTGACTGATAAATAGACATGCAAACTTCAACTTTTCCTGAAGCTCTTGCAAGAGATCAAGGAAGCGAGCTTGAACAGATACATCTAGCGCCGACGTTGGTTCATCAGCGATTAATAAATCTGGCGTCAAGGCAAGTGCGCGCGCGATACCTACACGTTGACGTTGTCCACCTGAAAGCTCATGCGGATAACGGTTTCGATAGCTACGTGGAAGTTCAACTTGATCTAATAAATCTTCAATCATGTGGGCAAGCTCTGGACCCTTAGCAATTTTCGCTAGGAAGATTGGTTCGCCAATTGACTCTCCAATTGGAAGACGTGGATTTAATGAGCTCGCTGGATCTTGGAAAACGATTCCGGTATGACGACGAATCGAGAAGAGATCTTTTTGAGTTGCATGGCTAATATCTTTTCCAACAATCTCAATTGCACCAGCTTTGATAGGCAATAGTCCAATAGATGCTCTGCCTACTGTCGTCTTTCCAGAGCCTGATTCTCCAACCAGGCCAACGATTTCACCTGGATAGATTTCAAGATTGAAATTCTTAACTGCAGTAAATGCTGGAATACGTCCACGCTTTGGATATTCAATCGTGACGTCAGTAAGTTTTAATACTGGCTCTGGTTTAGCGCTCTCCTTGTATGGAAGTGCGCGCTTAACACTAGAGCCCAACTTTGGAACTGCTCCCAAGAGTTGTTGCGTATATGGATGCTGCGGGCGATTAAAGATCTGATCGGCGCTACCGTGTTCGACGGTAATTCCATCCTTCATCACCAAAATCTCATCGGCCATATCTGCGACTACACCCATATCGTGGGTAATCAAAAGAATCGCTGAGTTGAACTTACCTTTAAGGTCGCGCATTAAATCCAAAATTTCAGCTTGGACAGTTACATCCAGAGCTGTGGTTGGTTCATCGGCAATCAACAAGCCTGGGTCACATGCGAGAGCTTGCGCAATCATTGCGCGCTGGCGCTGTCCACCTGAAAGCTGATGAGGGTATTTATTAATTGATTTTTCTGGATCTGGGATATCCACCAACGTGATTAACTCAAGCGCGCGTTCATGTGCTTGATGTGGCCCCATATCAAAGTGATTACGCAATGTCTCCATAATCTGGAAACCGATTGTGTAGACCGGGTTCAGCGCCGTCATTGGCTCTTGGAAAATATAGGCAACTTCTTTACCGCGGAACTGGCGAAGCGTTACTGCTTTAGCGTTAAGCATCTCTTGCTCTTTAACTTTTACGCTTCCAGACATGCGAGCATTAGATGCAAGTAGTGACATCAAACCTAGCGCGGTAGTTGATTTACCTGAACCTGATTCACCAACGATGGCAGTTACTTTGCCTGGCTCAAGAGCTAAGTTCATATCGATGACAGCTGGATACCACACGCCATCTACCCAGAAATCAACGTTAAATCCCGTGATCTCTAAAATTGGCTTGCTCATATGTGTGCCTCCGCTTGCTTGATATCAAGGTTTAGATCTAACTGTGACAAACTGTGCGCATGAATAATCCCGAAAAGTTCCGTCCCACCAGCGCTCTGGTTATGGGTTGGGTGTTGATTGCTTTCTTTACTGGATTCATCGCGCAAAGCGCTTTCTATAGTGGCATCCGCGAATTGATTATTACGTGCATTGTTAGCGGATTGGCCATTCTCGGTGCGTACTTGAGTTTCCTCAAGCCCTACGTTGTTATCTTTGATGAAGGCATCAAGATTGTTAATCCAACCAAAGAGGTCACTGCTAGTTGGGATCGCGTTGACGAGATCGAGACCAAGTACAGCATGTCCATCCTGGTTGACGGAGAAACTATTTATGCGTGGGCTGCTCCAGCTCCTAGTCGTCGTCACTCGAAGGGTATGCACAAGAGTGACTTCGCTCCCCGCGGCAGTGATCACCCGGTTCGAATTGGTGACTCTCCGAGAAGTGATTCGGGAGCGTGTGCCTACATCGCTAGATTGCGTCGCAAAGAGTTCATCGCCCACGGAATTACTCCCCTGGATGTCTTCACGGTGAGCAAAAGTTTCTTCGGTAAATAGACTACTCATCGGCTTGCGCCAACTTCTTAGATATCGCTGACTCTTGACGTTCCTTCTTTGTAATCCTACGACGCTGGCGAGGATCAAAGGCATCGCGTAAACCATCACCAATAAAGTTAATGCTCAAGGCGATAGTAATAATGAAGAAGCCTGGGTACCAAAAGAGCCATGGACGAGTTGTAAATGAATCCTGGTACTGGCTAATTAAAAGACCGAGCGAGACATCTGGTGGAACAACTCCAAAGCCTAGATATGACAGCGCCGTTTCTAACAAAATTGCACCAGATAGCAACAAGGTCACCGAAACGATGATGATTCCAACAGCGTTTGGCAAAATATGTTTGAAGATAATTCGACGATTCGATGCACCAGCTACTCGAGCCGCATCCACGAATTCACGCTCGCGAAGGGTTAAGAACTCTCCACGCACTAAACGCGATAAGCCTGTCCAAGCAAATAAACCTAGATAAAACGCTAGGAAAATCGCTCCGAGGTTTCCATAGTGATAACCAATAACCGAGCCAATAAGAACTGCAGGAACGGTAATCATAAAGTCAACAAGACGCATCAAAATTGAATCAATCTTTCCACGGTAGAAACCAGAGACGGAGCCAACGATTGTTCCGATAGTTCCACCGAGGAAGCCGATGACGACCATCACAGATAGCGAACGTTGAGCACCCTTCATAACAAGTGCAAAAAAGTCGCGTCCAATATCATCTTGTCCAAATGGGTGATCACCTAAACCAAAACCAGAGCCGCCCAAAAACTTAGGACGCAAGCTGATAGTTGGGCAACCAACTGTGCCTCCAGGGCAATCTCCAACGCGAAGCTCTGGAAGATCTTCAGTCGTCCACTTCCACCAACCTGGAATACGCCACACTCCAAATAATCTAAAGTCTAGAGCGGAAAATACAAAGATGACGATTGAAATAATTGTTACAAGCGAGATAACTGCAGCACGGTGACGGAAGAATCGTCGACGAACAATTTGTCCTTGGCTTAAGCCTTCTACTTCTCGATTTGAAATTGCATTTTCGCCACTGAGCGCTTCAGTAGAAACCTCTGACTTCTTAGATTTGAAGGCCATTTATGCACCACTTCCTACTCGAATACGTGGGTCTAAGGCTGAATACAACAAATCTGCTACAAGGTTTGCTAATACAGACAGGGTAGATGTCACGAAGAAAACACCCATCAATAGATTCAAGTCAAAAGATAAAATTCCGCGGTAGAAGAGTGTTCCCATTCCCGACCAACCAAAGACGCGCTCAGTAATCAATGCACCGCCAATCACACCCGCAAAGTCAACAACCATAATCGTCGTCAATGGAATCATTGTGTTTCTAAATGCGTGACGCATAATCACTGTGCGCTCAGTTAAACCCTTAGCGCGCGCAGTACGGATGTAGTCTTGATTGAGAACTTCTAAGAGCGTTCCGCGAGAGTATCGAATGTATCCAGCGAATGAAATCAACGTTAAAGCCACAGTAGGCAAGAAGAGGTGCATCACTAAATCTAGGCTTGAAATCCAAAAATCGCTCGTATCAAGCAGATCATTGCGCTGACCGATTGTTGGAACCGGTCGGTAATTAATCGCATCGGTCTCCATATATTGCTTCCATGTGTGCATGAATTTATCAACTACGAGGATTAGCGCTGAAAGAAATGCAGTAATTACTGCCGTGCGAATGATTGGGCCTCGATCGATTTTTGAGTACAAAATTCCGGCAATTACACCGACAGTGATCAAAATCGAGAAGATTCCGAAAACACCTAACGGGCCAGGATTGTTATTAAAGATCCAGTTAGCTGGGTAGTACATCACTAACGTCGCGCCTGAAACTGTAAGAGATGATTTCAGCGCCGCCTTATTAGTGATACCTACAGAAAGCTGTGTCACGCCATAGGCAATTCCAATTGCGATCGCCAAGACAATGATCGGGCCAAGACCAGGTTGTAAGAACCAGTTCATTGCATCCATGATTGCAATCAGTGAAGCTACGATGGTTGTCGCTAAAGCAAAAACAGTCCAGAAAGTTTTGCGCGATCCGCCAATGACTGCGGCCCAGAAGATTCCGCTGGCCAATCCAAGTGCGACTAAAGCTTTGAGTGGCACGTCGGGGACTTTCAAGAAGTTGTTGAATGAAATTGCTAGGTACTGTTTAAGAAGCACCGCTACCCAGAAAATTGGAAGAGAGAACATGAGAAATGAAACAAAAGTCATGGAGTAGTCAAAGCGGCTGTACTGGCGAAGGGCGGTAACGATTCCGATACCGATACCTAAAACAATGGCGATGATGGTTGACGCGAGGACTAAGCGAAGGGTGACTGGAATAGCTTGCGCTAAATCTGCACCAACGGTGGCACCTTCACGCGTCTTTCCAAAGTCTGCATGGCCCACAAAGAGCCCTACTACGCCTTTGAGCCAGAGGAAATATCTAGCAGGCGGAGGCACATCTAATTGGAGTTCTCGCGAAAGGGAGATCATTAAGAAGTCGCGGTTGGGATCCTGACTAGTACGTAGTTCTGCCAGAGGGTCACCTGAGTAGGCGGCCAAGTTGTAGAGAATAAAACTTGAGCCCATCAGAATGACGCCTAAAACGCCTAACCGGCGCATAATGAAAGCAAACATCAGAGATAAAACCTCTCTAGCAACGAAAATTCGGGTCAAAAACTTTTACACACTATACAGGCAACGACACCCGGAAGTTTCCTCCCGGGTGTCGTTTTGGTACCAGTATTAATTACCTAAAGGTTTAATAACCCTTAGTAGGTCCACTCCCAGAAGTTCCACACCATCTGTGGAGACAATGGGCCTGGCTTTACATTCTTGAGATCCTTATTAACTGCTGCAACTCCTGGGTGTACGAATACACCAGTCGTAATTGCATCATTGTTAGTCATGTACTCAATTTGAATGTACTTAGCAGCAAGAGTTGCATCAGATAGAGGTGAGTCTAGAGTTGCAATAATTGCATCAACCTTTGAGTTGCTGTAACCAAGGATGTTATTTCCACCATTGGTGTCAAAGACCTCAGCTGATTGGCGCTGTGTAACTGATGATGCTACCCAAGCAAAGAAGTAGACGTCATAGTTTGAGTTACCTAGAAGTGAAGGCCAGTCAGTACGAACTTCACCTTGTAGATCAAAGCCGACCTTAGCCAAGTTAGCCTTAGCTAGTGCGAACTCTGATGCACGACGTGGGTTGTTTCCTGGGACAAGTACGCGAACCTTAAGTGGGTTCGATAGCGCCTTTGGATAGTACTTCTTTACCAACGCTAATGCAGCTGCGTTGCGTGACTCTTGTGATCCACGTGACAATGCTGAAGAACCATTTCCTGCAGTTACCTTTGCGTACATTGCAGATCCTGGTGATACCCAAGTAGATTGAATTGGAGTTGTAACACCGTTAATTGGTGCAATCAACTTTGTCATGATTTCTTCACGAGGTAGACCAAGTAGGAATGCCTGACGAAGTGCCTTTGACTTTGCTCCATCTTTTACTGAGAAAAGACCTGTGTATGGGTCTTCGCCTGGAACAGTGTCATAGTGAAGATCCCAGTGCTCGTAAGCAACTTGGTTCACACCAACAACGTTAACGCCAGCAATCTTCTTAAGGGCTGCAACGCCATCGGCAGTTGCCTGACCTGCGTAAACATCTAGCTCGCCGTTAGCAAGTGCTTGTGCAGCAGCTGTGCCATCACCGATGAACTTGAATACAACAGTGTCAATTGATCCGCTCATTGCTGGGCCTGAGTTGTACTTAGGATTAGCCTTCAAAGTTACAGAAGTCTTTGCAACTGCGTTATCGATGATAAATCCACCGTTACCTACTAGAAGTAGTGGGTTAGTGCTCTTATCAACAGTTGTAATTGTGTAATCGTTAGTCCAAATATTTCCAAGCTTCTTAAGAAGAGTTGAATCCTTAGCATTAAACGCTGCAACGAAGCGAGCGCGTGCTGCTGTATTTTCTGCAACAGTTCCTAGGGCCTTCTTGCCTTCAGCCATCAATACCATTGTATGTACTGGTGATGGTCCAGGACCGTAGAGATCCCAGTTAGCAATTGGCTTCTTGAAGCGAAGAGTTACGGTCATCTTGTCAGCAGAAAGTGTTGGCTCGCCAACGATGTTTGCATCGTAGACACCTGAATAACCAAGACCATTAAATGCTGGAGTGTCAGTCTTGCTCTCAGGATCTCCCAAGCCAGCAGCCTTTGAATAGGCATTGCTTGAAAGAACGTGTGACAAGAGAAGGTCTTCACCAGTAATTGGTGTGCCATCTGACCAAACACGGCCTGGGTTAACTGTCCATGATGTACGGAAGTCAGTTGCTGTGTTCTTAACGATCTTGTATGAACCAAATACTGTGTTCTTTACAAGCTCTTTCTTGTCGTTGTAATAGTTGAAGCCGTTACCTTGTAGGTATCCGACAGCAGAACATGTTGTTGAGTTCGTTGCTGAAAGGCTGCAGTTCAAACCAGTGATTGGGTTTGTCTCATGCAGAATTACAGTCGAACGAGTTGCAGCCTGGGCTGGAGTCAGTAGTGATACTGCCAAAGCCGCAGAAGCTGTGATTGCTAACGCAAATTTTGCGCTGCGATTTAACTTCATTAGTCCTCCTTGAGGGGTTAATTGGGCACATGTGAAGAGTCGACTAACCCCACACCTGCCCATTGGTGGTGAGAGTCTGCCGTAC
>WLKQ01000047.1 GCA_009701185.1 Actinomycetota bacterium
ATGCATTTCTCGATGAGTTGCTTCGAAGGTGGATGGTTTTTCTAAAGTGAAATAGGTTTCCACCAATGCCGTAGCTCGGTCCAACCATTCTTTTTCGTTTGTCACCATCTGTGCAAGTTCAGGTTTGGCCTCGACTTGTGCCAACCAGCGAGATGGTAAAAGCTCTATAGCGCTCTGAGGAGTTCGTTCATGTGCCGGATGCTCAAAGAGATCATGTAAAACTGTGTGTACTAGGGTGCCGCGTTCTGCGTCCAAACTAGGAGGCTGGGGCAATCGGTCGATTGTTCGGTACTTATAGAGTTGAGGACAATTGTTAAAATCATTGACACTACTGGGGGAGAGTCGAAGCCTGGAATCACTATTCACCTAAGGCAAGATACTCTCACTCGGAGAATATTTATCGCCTAAGATACGCACGTGTCTAATTTAGGGTATTTCGGTGATGGGGATCGCATTCAGCTAACTGACCCCAAGGGCAAGTTATACAGTTTCACGATCGCAGCCGGAAAAGAGTGGCACACTCACAAAGGCTGGATAACACACGATGAGTTAATAGGCTTACCCGAGGGAAGTGTCGTTAGCACTACCGGTGGCCTCAAATTCACCGCATTCAAACCCTTATTGGCTGACTATGTTCTAACTATGCCGCGTGGGGCAACAATCGTTTATCCAAAAGATGCAGCAATGATTGTAGGCCTTGCAGATGTTTATCCGGGAGCCAGAGTTTTAGAAGCCGGCGTTGGTAGCGGTGCCTTAACCATTTCATTACTTCGCGCATGCGGGAGCGATGGATTAGTTCATTCGGTCGAGCGCCGAGCAGATTTTGCAGACAACGCCCGTTCCAATGTAGATAACTACTTTGGCGGTTCACCTAATAATTGGACTTTGACAGTAGGAGATTTACAAGATCAAGAACTTGAAGCGTCATATGATCGCGTGATCCTAGACATGCTTGCACCGTGGGAGTGCGTTGATATTGCCGCACGCGCGCTTCGTCCAGGAGGAGTGTTCTTGGCCTATGTTGCTACAACCACTCAGCTTTCTGCTACGGCCGAAGCAATCAAGAGTGATGGTCGATTCACAGAACCTGAAAGCAGTGAGACTTTGGTACGAGGCTGGCACCATGAGGGCTTGGCTGTTCGCCCCCAGCAACGCATGATTGGTCACACCGGATTCTTGATTCAAAGCCGACGTATGGCACCTGGCGTTGAAGTTCTAGCTCGCCGGCGTCGACCAGCGAAAGGTGCTTACGGTGTCTCGGAAGATTGAGAGATTAATTAATCTAACAATCGCACTATTGGCTACTAAGAGATATTTAACTAAGAATGAAATTTTCTCTTCTGTTGAAGGCTATGAGGGCTCACCTGAAACTAAAGAGCGCATGTTCGAAAGAGATAAAGATGATCTGCGTAATTTAGGAATTCAAATCGAAGTCGGTGGATTTGATCCGGCCTTTGATGATGAAGCTGGATACCGGATTAAAAGTGAGAATTACTCACTGAACTTAGGAACGATTACAGGTACGGAAATTGCGCTTCTATCACTTGCCGCTGAAGCATGGCGCGGAGCCGCACTAGATGATGCTGCGCAAAGCGCACTTCTAAAACTCCGATCCATGGGAGTTGAATCTGATATGGATTCGATACCAAACATCTCTCTGCAAATCCGTACACCTCAAACCAATTTCGAGATGATCTCTCAAGCGATCTCGCAAAGAGGAGTACTTAAATTTTCTTATCTCTCCAAAGATTTGGAGGTACAGCACCGTAGCGTTGCACCGTATGCCATTGCCACGCATCGTGGCTTTTGGTATTTAGCAGGCATGGATTTGGATAGAAAATCGCTTCGAACGTTTCGCCTAGATCGTATCGAGGGGGAGATTGAGACGAGTCGAGGATCAAATGAATATGCTATTCCGGAGGATTTTGACATCCTGAAATCTTTGGAAGCAATAAGGAAACCTGAGCGCGCAACACTTGATATTCGTAAGGGTAAGGCGCATCTATTGCGCGTCCAGGCTTTGTCAATTATTGATAAGGGTGAATGGGACGAAATAACACTTGAGTATCAAGATCTTACGTACGTTGTCGATAGCATTTTGTGGCATGGTGATGATGTTTTTGTAGTAGCACCAGATAATTTGCGTGAAGCAGTTGTAGATGCATTGAAAGTGTTGGTGGGATTGCATGGCTAAAACCCCTCAAACCCCAATTAGTAGAACTTCTCGACTTCTTGACTTGGTTCCTTATTTAGCTGCACACCAAGGGATCGAATTGAACTCTCTGGCCAAAGATTTCTCAGTTACCGCCAATCAAATGGTGGCAGACTTAACGACTCTCTGGATGTGTGGACTTCCGGGATATACCCCACTTGAGCTAATGGATCTCTCTTTTGATTCTGGGTATGTAACCATCCATAACGCTGAAACGTTAAGTAAACCTAGAAATCTCACTAGTGAAGAATCAATCGCCTTATTACTTGGTTTAGATCTGGTTGTTCAATCCCTACCTGAAGAACGCTCAGATTTATTAGCCATAGCTACTGCGTTGCGCAATAAGCTCGCTGAGCGCGCAAATCTACCTTCACCAGTGCACGCAAATTCCAGCGGGGATAGTGCGATTCGTACTTCAATTCTTCATGCAATTTCGGCAAAGAAGTCCGTAGAGATTTCTTACCATTCGCTATACGCAGATGTGATCACGTCAAGAGTTATTACTCCTTTAGAGATTCACATCGAAGAAACACATGAAAATGTCTGGGCATACTGCGAGAGCGCCAATTCTTTTAGAAGTTTCCGAATGGATAGAGTTCTAGAGAGCAAAGAGGTCAAAGCTCCAGCGAGAACTTCCCATCCCAATCACTCGAGTGAATCACACTCAATCGATTTTGTGCTGCGAATTCATTCTCGATTGAGAGATGCCGTTGAGCGATTCAGCATAAACAAAGCGGACATGGCCGGTGACATTCACAAGCAGGCTTATTCACAGCAATGGCTGATTCGATCGGTTTTATCCTCATCTGGTGCCGTAGAACTGATTGCACCAGGAATGACCCGCGAATCAATAGCTTTAACGGCGGCTACTCTTCTACGGAAATACGAGACGCATTAGTCCGCGCTAGGCATTGAACGTCGAACTGGGGTAGCCTTAATACGTACTCACGACGCGCTCAAAGGAGTTTGCTCAATGTTTTTACGCGAACCTAGCCACATCTTGATTCTCCTCATCGTTATTCTCGTCCTCTTTGGAGCAAAGCGACTTCCAGATTCAGCTCGCTCTTTAGGTCGTTCACTGCGAATTTTCAAGAGTGAAATGAAAGAGATGACGAACGACGAGAAAAAGGCCGAGGGCGAAGCTAGCCCAGAGAAGTAACAGCCATGGCGTCAACACAGGACGCAAGGATGTCTCTGTTGGATCACTTACGAGAGCTTCGTAAGCGAACTTTTCGTGCATCTATAGCGATATTTATTGCCTCAGCTGTTGGGTGGTATTTCTACAATCCCATCATCACTCAGTTGGCTCTTCCCGTGTGCGACCTTAAAGAGGCACAAGCAACAGGTGCAACACATTGTGGTTCTCTCTACATAAACGGAGTGCTCGGACCTCTGAATCTCCAGATTAAAGTTGCACTTCTTGCTGGCGTAATTCTCTCGGCCCCGGTATGGCTCTATCAACTGTGGGCATTTATAGCACCGGGATTACATAAGAAGGAGAAAAGAAATTCAATTCTCTTCTTTGTTGGTGCTACTCCATTTTTTGCTTTGGGGGCAACGCTTGGTTATCTGGTTCTGCCAGTTGCTATCAAAGTGCTATTTGGCTTCACCCCTAACTCTCTTTCTAATTTGGTGAAATTTGATGACTACCTAGATTTCGTGATGAGAATAATTCTACTTTTTGGTTTAGCTTTTGAACTTCCAATATTTCTTTTGACCTTCAATTTAATAGGTTTTCTTCGCGGGGAAACAATTTTGCGTCCATGGCGTATCTGGGTATTTAGCATCGTACTTTTTACTGCCGCCTTCACACCAACTGCAGATCCATTGACCATGATGCTATTGGCATTGCCGCTATGCGCTCTGTATTTTCTTGCTGGCGGTATTGCCGTCCTTATGGACCGACGCCGGAATAGGTATTCAAAAAAGAGCGACATTGGGGTAACGGCAATAGAAAGCACCACCTCTATCTCGGAATAGTTCGATAAGGTCGACTCATGTGGGCGCTAGTCATCAATCCGATTGCAGGTTCTGGAAGAGGCGCCATCGTTGGCTCTGAAGTATCCAAGTTTTTGTTGGCCCATCACGTCGAATTTAGGCATGTCCGTGCAGATAGCGCAGAGGCTTTAAGCCTTAATCTGCAGGAGTTCCTGCGTAACTCTCCGGAATGCACGGGAGTTATTGCCGTTGGGGGAGATGGGCTTTTACATTGCGTCTTACAGGTTGTAACACCTTTGCAAATTCCAGTAGCGATGATTCCTGCTGGTACGGGAAATGATTTCGTTCGTACTTTGGGTTGGCCGCTAGATAAGCTTAATGATTATTTGGCGACCGTAATTCAAACTTCACCACAATCTATGGATTTAGGTCTTGTTGATGGCAGATGGTTCGGCGCCATTCTTTCAACGGGGTTTGATTCGATAGTAAATGAAAAAGCGAACTCCATGCGATGGCCAAAAGGTCCGAATAAATACAACGCCGCGATAGCTATTGAATTGCCACGATTTAAGCCACGTGATTATGAGATTGAGCTAGATGATCGAACTATTTCTACTCAAGCGATGCTGATTGCAGTAGCCAATGGTCGTTCCTATGGAGGGGGAATGCTGGTTTGCCCCGATGCTCATATTAACGATGGCCTCTTCGATGTCATGGTGCTTCATCCAATTACAAAAATAGAGTTTCTCAAAGTTTTTCCACGAGTCTTTAAGGGCACCCATATAACCCATCCCGCGGTGGAAATTATTAGGAGCCGTAATGTGACTATTCGTGCCACTGCAGTTGCTTATGCAGATGGCGAACGGATAGGGGATACTCCACTAACTGCAGAATGCGTGGATGGGGTGTTGCAAACGTGGATACGGTGAGCACCCCAGCGGAGAGATTCGCTGCAGCAAAACTTCGCAATGCCCATCCCATGACCCGTGAGTTTCTCTTAACCTTTGACTTCGAATTTGACCCTTTTCAAATAGCTGCATGCCATGCCGTAGAAGATGGCAGTGGAGTTCTTGTAGCAGCTCCAACAGGTGCGGGGAAAACGGTAGTCGGTGAATTTGCAGCTTATTTTGCGCTCAGTCTTGGTAAAAAGTGTTTCTATACAACGCCGATCAAAGCGCTGTCCAATCAAAAATTCGCCGAATTCGTGGCGAAATTTGGTGAAGAGAAAGTCGGCCTCCTCACAGGAGATACCAGCATCAACAGCGAAGCTGACATTTTAGTAATGACGACTGAAGTTTTACGAAACATGTTATACGCAGGTTCTTCTACCTTAAAGAACCTTGGCTATGTTGTGATGGATGAAGTGCACTATTTAGCCGATAAATTCCGTGGCGCAGTGTGGGAGGAAGTCCTGATTCACTTAATGGAGAGTGTTCAGGTGATCTCACTCTCTGCCACGGTATCTAACGCTGAAGAGTTCGGGGAGTGGCTCGGTGAAGTCCGTGGTAACACACAAGTAATTGTTAGCGAAATTCGGCCAATTCCGCTCTACCAACATGTTCTCATCGGTAATCGAATGATGGATTTATTTGAAAAACCTGGACAGATAAATCCAGAGATTCTTCAAAGAGAACGTGAAGCGATGCGGCGTTCATCCCTTGGCAGAAATCGCAAAGGTAGGTATAGCGAACCTTCTGAAAGACTTTCTCGCGCAGACATTATTGAAAAACTCCAGCGTGAGAGTATGTTGCCAGCTATCACATTCATTTTTTCCAGAGTTGGCTGCGATGCGGCAGTGAATCAATGCCTTCAAGCAGGTATCAGATTGACCTCTCCGGAAGAGCGCATTGAAATAATTGCCACTGCTCTCAAATACACTGCAAATATTGCAGCAGATGACTTGGAAGTGCTTGGTTTTGCACAATGGCTAACGGCACTAGAACGCGGAATAGCAGCACATCATGCTGGTTTACTCCCTAGTTTTAAAGGAGCGGTAGAGGATCTGTTCCAGCGTGGATTAGTTAAAGCTGTCTTTGCAACTGAGACTTTGGCCCTTGGGATTAACATGCCAGCTCGGACTGTAGTGTTGGAAAAATTAGTTAAATACAACGGTGAAGCGCACGTCCCAATAACTCCAGGGGAGTACACGCAGTTAACTGGACGCGCTGGCCGGCGAGGAATTGATATTGAAGGTAACGCAGTTATTCAATGGTCGCCAACGGTTGATTCAGCTGCAGCTGCAGGTTTGGCCTCAACCAGAACGTATCCACTTCGTTCCTCTTTCGCGCCGTCCTACAATATGTCGATTAATTTAATTTCGAGATTCGGTCGGGAACGAGCGCGAGGTTCACTTGAGTCCTCTTTTGCTCAGTTCCAAGCAGATCGAGCAGTCGTCGGGTTAGCCCGACAAATTCGCAAAAATGAGGGTGCCATTACCGAACTTCTAGAGCAGGCGGCTTGTCACCTAGGAGATTTTATAGATTACGCTTCTATTCGCCGGGAGATTAAAGAAGTCGAAGTTCTTTTAAGTCGACGTGATCATAAAAAGACTTTCGATAATCGCCAGCGTGGACGACTAGAAAACGATCTTAGTGATCTACGCAAAGCTTTGCGTAACCACTCTTGCCATAGTTGTAATGAGCGGGAAGAGCATGCACGCTTTGCTGAACGCGCAGGTCGTTTGAACCGAGAGAATGAGGGCCTGCGTACAAGAGTAGATGCACGTACAAATGTAATTGCCAAAACATTCGACCAAATTTGCCAAGTTTTGACACATCTAAAATATATTGAAGGTGAGAAGCCAACTGCACAAGGAAAGATTCTGACGAAAATCTACGCAGAATCTGATCTACTGTTAACTGAGTCAATTCGTCTTGGAGTATTTGACGAACTCAACGCTGCCGAACTCTTATCGATAGTTTCATGCATGATTTTTGAGTCGAGATCGGCTGAAAATCTGGCACCTAAAATGCCTAATCCAAAGGTCTCTGCGGCGCTACTAGAGGTTGTTTCTGTCTGGGCGCAGTTAGAGGCCATTGAAAGTGAATATGGAGTAAAAACGCAACGCGAACCTGATCCTGGCTTCTGTTGGATCGCCTATAAATGGGCTAATGGTGGTTCCCTGCAAAGCGTCCTGAAAGGTAGCGATATGTCCGTTGGTGATTTTGTTCGCTCTACAAAACAGCTTGTAGATCTTCTCAATCAAATTGCTGGTGCTAGCGAGAAGCTACGTCCTGTATGTAAAGATGCGGTTAAGCGAATTGATCGAGGCGTCGTTGCTTACCTCATGGGGGATCTATGACTTTAATGCTGCTGGATAGCGCCTCATTGTGGTACCGCGCTTATTACGGAATGCCAGATACGTTACAGGCACCCGATGGCACACCAGTTAACGCCATTCGTGGCTATTTAGATATGACGGCACGTCTTGTCAGTATCTATAAACCTAATCGTTTAGTGGCTTGCCTTGATGGTGATTGGCGTCCGATGTGGCGAGTTGAACTTTTTCCGGAATACAAAGCTAATCGTTTAGAAGAAGATGGCGATGAGGAAGAGGAGCCAGACACGCTCACTCCGCAGATTCCGATCTTGCTAGACCTTCTAGATCTATTTGGAATTCCTGTAGTTGGCGTAGATGACTTTGAGGCCGATGATGTCATGGCAACCTACGCTGAGATTGAAAAGGGTCCTATCCGAATCGTTACAGGCGATCGTGACTTATTTCAAATGGTCGATGATAAACGCGACATCAAGGTTGTTTATTTAGCGAAAGGAATTTCGCAACACGACTTAGTCGACTTAAAGTACGTCTCAGAAAAGTACCAGATACCAGGGGAGCGTTACGCGCTTTTTGCTATGTTCCGAGGAGACCCATCCGATGGTTTGCCTGGAGTGCGAGGTATTGGTGAAAAAGGTGCCGCACTTATCGCAAATAATTTTGCAAATGTCGATGACGCTTTAGCGGGTGCGCACGCTAATCATGAAGCTCTCACACCAGCTTTGGCCAAGAAAATCATTGCTGGGAGTGATTATTTGAAGATCGCTCCAACGGTAGTACAAGTGGCCCGCAACGTTCCCCTTCCAAAAACGGATCTCTCCATGCCGCAATCACCAGCTGACTTATCAGCTATCTATCAATTCAAGGAGCGTTACGGTTTAGGTGCCAGCGTAGATCGTTTGATCAGTGCCCTTGGGTGGTAAATCTATTCGTTAGTGTTTGCGCCGGGGCATTGCTCAGTGGGGCTTTCGCTCCATTATCTTTCTGGTGGCTTTCGCCCATAGCTATTGCGCTGCATATGTATAGCATCAAGGAATCTTCCCGGCCTTTTCTTAACTCATTTATTTTTGCCGCGACGTTTAATGCTGTGGCATTGCATTGGACAAGCATCTACGTTGGCTCATTGCCTTGGATAATTCTATTTATTGGTCAAGGATTCATGTTTATTCCATTGGGGTTGGCGAAAAAATATGGAGTTGGCTTCTATCCACTCATCTTTCTGGCAATGGAAGAAGTTCGTGCTCGTTTTCCATTTGGTGGCTTTGGTTGGTTACGGCTTGCATACTCGCAAGCCGATGCTCCTTATCGTGCAATCGCAGCTTATGGGGGAGTCAGTGCACTTACTGCGATAGTGCTTTGTTTTGGATTAGTTGGGTATGGATTACTTACACAACGATTAGTTCTCCTCCCACTATTTCCCCTGTTGTTATTAATTCATTCTCTACCAGTCCACACAATTGGTACGACAAAAGTTTTGATGGTTCAAGGCGATGTTCCACAATTGGGATTAGATTTCAACTCACGGGCACAAGCGGTTTTTCATAATCACGTTAAAGAAACCCGCATCGCTTTAAAGCAAGATAATGAAATCGACTTTATTCTTTGGCCAGAAAATGCAATCGATATAGACCCATTTACTGAACCACAAGTGGCAGAGGCTCTTAACTCTTTCCAAACACCACTCATCGTGGGAGCCGTTGTTACCTCCAGAGGCCCCCTCCAGAATGTATCTATTAATTGGACAAAACAGACGCAAAATGTCTATGTGAAGCAGCATCTGACACCTTTCGGCGAGTACATTCCTTTGCGCACAATGGCTGAAAAAATCTCACCACTGGCCAGGTCTTTAGAGGATTTCTCGGCCGGATCACAGTCGGCGCGCTTTAGGATTGGCACAGCACAGATAGCGCCAGTCATTTGCTTCGAACTAATCGATGATGCAATCCTTAAAAAAGCTGCCGGAGAGTCGAATCTCGTTGTTGTTCAAACTAACAGTGCAACATTTGGAACATCGGCGCAGAGCGCCCAGCAACTCCAAATTTCTCGTATTCGAGCTATCGAACATGGTAGAAACATTCTCTCAGTGTCGACAACTGGGATATCGGCGGTCATTAACTTCGAAGGCAACATAGAACGACAAACCGCGCTGCACGAACCGGCACATATAGTCACTACGGTGAATCTGATTGATAGCACAACGCCACGAGATAAAGCTGGCGATTGGGCATTAATAGCCACTGGAGCATGGTTAAGGATCGTTGCTAGGCGCCGCGTATATACATAACGCCGATAAGTTACATTATGTAAAGTAACGTAAATCCAGATAAGGCCAGGCTAGGAAAGCCTCTCCTACCTGTATTCCTCCAAAGGTGTGCACGAGCAGACCAGATTACGATCTCCATGAGCTCCATCAATTCGTGAGACTGGTGGCCAATATTTCATACGAGAACCAATCGACTCACCCGCCACTAGACCATCCAATACAACGGGATAGCCGCCTTTTTCACGGGCGTACTCCCTCTCCCACTGACTCGTTACTACCGAAAGCGCTGTGTGCGGTGCATGACGTAGCGCCGAATTTTCGATGCTTATCTGCCCGTCGATAACCTCTTGAATCTCGGCCCGAATCGAAATCATCGCATCAATAAATCGGTGAATCTCTGAGATGTCCTCAGACTCGGTGGGTTCGATCATCAATGTACCGGCCACAGGAAAAGACATCGTTGGGGCGTGGAAGCCATAATCCATCAATCGCTTAGCGATATCGTCAACAGTTACTCCAGAGAGCTTGGTCAACTCTCGAATATCTAGGATGCATTCATGGGCTACGCGAGCGTTAGCGCCGGTGTAGAGAACTGGATAGGCCTCGTGCAAGCGAGCTGCCATGTAGTTGGCGGAGAGGATAGCGACCTGAGTCGAATGGGTAAGACCTTCTCCCCCCAGTAAGCGAATGTAGGCCCAAGAGATTGGCAGGATATTGGCCGAACCGTAGGGAGCCGCCGAGATTGGTCCCGGCCCAGTTGCCGGTCCAGCTAAGGAATCCATCGGATGGTTAGGCAGAAATGGCGCAAGGTGGGCACGAGAGATCACTGGCCCAACGCCGGGGCCTCCTCCGCCATGTGGAATCGAAAAGGTTTTGTGCAGATTTAAGTGCGATACATCTGCCCCGAACTTTCCAGGCTGAGCCAGACCAACAAGGGCGTTCAAATTTGCGCCATCCACATAAACCTGGCCACCCGCATCATGGATTAACCCACAAATATCAGAGACTGCCGTTTCGAAAACTCCATGCGTCGATGGATAAGTGATCATTAAAGCCGCTAG
>WLKQ01000048.1 GCA_009701185.1 Actinomycetota bacterium
ATTACAACCGCGCCAACAACTTGGTTAAACCGCAAACATACAATCTTTGGTGAAGTTAAAGATTCTGCAAGCCAGGCAGTAGTAGATGCAATTGGCAAAGCTAAGACTGGACCTCAAGATAAACCAGTTACAGATATAACAATCAACAGCGTCACCATTGCTTAAGCGTTCAGCAACTTACACTTTAATCGCAGTTATCTGCGGTGCATACTTGCTGCAAATGATTGTTCCTTCACTTCAACAGAATTTATATTTACGTGATCTCCCGTATCTACAATTCACAAACGAGTGGTATCGATTATTAACCGTTGCACTTACACATGGCGGTTTGATGCATCTCGGTTTTAATATGTACGCGTTGATGGTTTTAGGTAATCCACTTGAAACTGCTTTCGGAAAAAATAAGTTTCTTGCACTCTTTTTTATCTCGTTAATCACCGGCTCATTAGCTTCGGCATATTTTGCACAAATCCCAAGCGCCTCAGTTGGTGCATCTGGTGCGATCTTTGGTTTATTCGGAGCATTAGCCATTGTTGGTAAGCGAATCGGAACCGATGCCCGTTCGGTCTATGTGATTATTGGAATTAACTTTGCAATCGGTTTTGCTTTAGGTGGAGTTGATTGGCACGCCCACCTTGGGGGATTACTGGGTGGGGTTTGTGCCTCCCAAATCCTTCTCACCAAGCGCTAAGAAGTTATCCACATGACTTACCCACACTGTGGAGAGTTACAACGGTGTAATTTAAAGGCGGGTTTTAGCGCCAGCGCGTGGCTAAAGTGAAGCCAACACCGATAAAACCAAAGCCAATAATCATGTTCCATGCGCCGATACCAGGGATTGGGTATCTGGTTTGGGTAACGTAAAAAGTGACGATCCAGAAAAGACCAATCAAGAAGCCAGCGACCATCGTAGGAGCTAACCATTTAGGGCTCTCAAGAGGGGCTGCAGGGGTATGGACTGCCACCTCGGCCTCATGGGTGTGCTTTTCAATGACTTTCTTACGGAGCTTGGATTTAGGCATACGCGAAAGATACACCATGGGTAAGAATGCTCCTATGGCCACCAGAATCCTCGTCGTCGACAACTACGACTCTTTCGTTTTTAACTTAGCCCAGTACTTAGGGCAGTTAGGCGCTGAATGCACGGTTGTGCGAAACGACGCGGTACAGGCGCACGAGGCTAGTAACTATGACGGGGTTTTGATCTCCCCTGGACCGGGAACTCCAGAGCGCGCAGGCGTGAGCATCGAAATGATTAAGTATTGCGCCGAGAAAAAGATTCCACTCTTCGGTGTGTGCTTAGGTCACCAAGCAATAGGCGTTGCATTTGGGGCAACAGTTTCACGAGCTCCAGAGTTGCTTCACGGGAAAACTTCATTAGTGCATCACAACAATCAAGGCGTGCTCAATGGATTACCTTCACCATTTACCGCAACGCGATATCACTCCTTGTGTGTTGAACCAGAAACTATTGGAAAAGATTTAGAGATTACTGGCAAAACAGAATCTGGAATCGTAATGTCTATGCGGCACAAAACTTTACCGATTGAGGGAGTTCAGTTTCATCCTGAATCAGTGTTAACAGAACACGGCCACGCAATGTTAGCTAATTGGTTGGTTGAGTGCGGAGATACTGGTGCGCGCGAAAAAGCTATTGGTTTATCACCAGTTGTTAATTCAAGAAATTAAGGCGCTTTATTAATTGTGATTGTTACTGACTTACCAATTGTTTGAGACGTGCCTGCATCTGGGGCTTGGCGAATAACCACCCCAACCGGTTGACTTGCATCGTAAGCCTCAACTTCTTTAACTAAGAAACCTGCTTGCACAAGAAGTGTTTTTGCTTGAATTGCATCAACACCAATTAACACAGGTACTTCAACCTCACCACTAGCAATTTGTAAGATCACTCCACTACCAGCAGTTATTGTTGCTCCTGGTTCAGGAGTAACCATTAAAATTGTTCCCTGTGGTTGATCAGATGGAACTGCATCGGTCTGCGCGACAAGTAAACCAACTGCTGATAAAGCTGCACGGGCATCGATTAAAGACATTCCAATCAAATCTATTGGAACCACTGCGTCGCCAGGACCATCGGAGAGTGTAAGTACGACACCAGAACCCTTTTGCGCTCGCGTCGTAGCCAATGGAATCTGGCTTGCCACTCGATCTTTTGGAATTCTTGCATCATGAGCGCGCGTAAAAGTCACTACATAGTCCGAGAGCATCGCCTGTGCATCACTTTGGGTTAAACCAACGACGTTTGGAATTTGGGGAAAACTGGCGACATTCGTTGATGGTCGAGTAAATAAGAGCCCTGCCGATACAGCTCCAAGTGCGACCACACTGGAAAGTGCGATGACAAGAAGCTTGCGACGAGAAATTTTCTTTCGTGCAATTCTTGTTGTTAACTCTTGCCCTGCGCCAATCTTGAATAAGTCATCCAACATTAAACCCGCAGATTGATAACGGTCCTCAGGTTTTTTCGCTAGCGCAACATTTAAAATAACATCGATGCCTTCTGGTAAATCTGGCTGAAGTGCACTTGGCGAAATTAATTTCCCAGAAACATGTTGATAGGCGATTGATACAGGAGTCTCGCCAGTAAAAGGAGGTTGCCCTGTAAGAACTTCATATAGTAAGCAAGCAGTTGAATAAATATCGCTTCGAAAATCTGCAACTTCACCCAAAGCTTGTTCGGGTGATAAATATTGTGCAGTTCCAACAATATTCCACGTGCTTGTTAACGTTGCGCCTAAGTCTGCAAGCGCTCGAGCAATACCAAAATCCATCACCTTTACATCACCTTGATCGGTGATCATGACGTTTGCGGGTTTAATATCTCGGTGAACAATTCCGCGCTCGTGTGAATACTCCAGCGCAGCCAATATTCCTTCACCAATTTCAAGCGCACGTTTAAGTGGCACACGTTCACCCTTATGTATTAACTCCCTAAGCGTGTGGCCAGAAACTAGCTCCATCACAATGTACGGAGCAGGCTCTTCGCCAGAGTCATATACAGCAACAATTCCAGGATGATTCAAACCTGCAGCAGCCACAGCTTCTTTTCTAAAGCGCGCAACAAAAGATGGATCACGGGCCAAATCACTTCGTAAAATCTTCACTGCAACATGACGCGCCAAGCGCATATCTTGTGCAACATATACATCGGCCATGCCGCCAGTGCCGATCATTTCCCCAAGTTCGTAGCGACCCCCAAGTAGTTTGTCGATCACTGTGCAGCCCCCACCATTAAATTGGTGGAAATTTCTGAACTAGTGACATCTGCAATTAGTACGGTCACATTGTCGGGAGCACCATTTACATATGTTGCATCAATTAGTGACTTGATCGCGCTATCTTTGTCACGAGTTTTGAGCAGACTCTTTATCTCTTTTTCAGTTAAAACACCCGATAGGCCATCACTACATAACAAATATCTATCGCCCTCCAGTGCCTCATATAACTGCAAAACCGGAGTTATATTTCTCTCTCCCATGAGAGCCTGCGTGAGAACCGAACGTTGGGGGTGGTCAATAGCGTCAACTGGAGAGATTGCGCCTTGATCGAGAAGCTCTTGAATTACGGTGTGATCATTACTCAACTGTTCAAATGTATTTCCACGCAAGCGGTAACAACGTGAGTCACCGACATGTAGAAGCGCAACGATTTTGTCATGCAATAGAAGCGCAGTGAGCGTTGTACCCATTCCACGTAGTTCGTTAGCTTCCTGCACATATTCGCTAATGTTTGAATCAATTGTATGAATAGAGTGCAGCAAGAGATCTTCAATCGAATCAGAATCAATTGTGGAATTTGTTAAAACTGGCGCTAACGAATGTAATGTCGTGATTGCAATTTTTGATGCAATCTCGCCTCCAGCGTGACCACCCATTCCATCAGCGACAGCGATAAGACGTTCGGTAACTAAACCAGAATCTTCATTGCCGCTTCGAAGTAATCCAATAGCCGAGCGTGCGCTGGTATCGAAATTAAAGGCGCCCATAATGGATAAGCCTAACCCCTGTTAATCTTTAATCATGAAGATTTACGCCCACCGCGGAGCTTCCGTTGATTTTCCTGAAATGACCATGAACGCCTACAAAGGCGCAGTAGATGCTGGGGCCGATGGCTTTGAATGTGATGTACGAGTAACGAAAGATAATAAGTTGGTCTTGTGGCATGACGCCGATATGAAGCGAGTGGCTGGGCATGCAGGTCGAATCGCCGAAATGAAGTACTTAGAGATTAAGGCGCATTACCCGCAGGCAATACTTCTTGATGATCTTCTGGAGTTTGCTCGAGAGAATCGTAAAGAGCTTGCAATTGAGACGAAACATCCAGTTCCATCTGGAAGTGTGGTCGAAAAGAAAACGCTGGAATTAATTGCAGAAGAAGAATCCGTTGCCGATATTTATCTGATGTCATTTTCTTGGCTTGCGATCGAAAATATTCGACGAATTGATCCACAACAAAGAACGGTTGCGCTTCTTGAAGAGAGATTTAGTGGAGCAATGCGCAGATTTACCTCAGCAACTTATTTGGGTCCAAACGTAGAGTTGTTACGATTAAAGCCAGAGTTGACCCAGGAACAGCGCAAACTCTTTGTATGGACCGTCGATGACGCTGAAGACATGCGATTTTGTTCAGATAGTGGCGTAGAAGTCCTAATTACAAATAATCCGTCATTTGCACGTAAGGTGCTCGGGTATCATTAGCAAGTGAGTACATATGCATATTTAGGTCCTAAGGGCACATTTACTGAAGCAGCCCTCAAAAAAATCACGTCATCAAATGACTCTTTGATTCCTTATGCCAATGTAACCGCTGCGCTGGATGCAGTGCGCGTTGGTAAAGCTCACTTTGCATTAGTACCAATTGAAAATTCAGTTGAAGGCGTTGTTGCGCGCACACTTGATGAATTAGCAACAGGAACGCCACTTTCTATTGTTGGCGAAGTAACGTTGCCAGTTTCCTTTGCTTTAATGGTTAAGAATGACGCAATTGATATTCGCCGAATCGCAACACATCCACACGCTGAAGCCCAATGCCGCGCATATATTGCACTGAACTATCCAGATGCAGAATTAATTGCTACGGCTTCAACTGCAGCTGCAGCAGAAGCGATTGGTAGAGGCGAGTTTGATGCAGCAATAGCAGCACCTGTCGCTGCTGCACATTATGGACTTCGCGTTATCGCCGACAATATCGGGGACATTGTTGGCGCAATTACTCGTTTCGTCTTGGTATCAAAACCAACAACTTCACCAAAAGTCACAGGCTTTGATCGCACATCGTTAGCGGTTTTTATTGGCATGGATCACGCGGGTGCACTCCTTGATATTCTGACTGAGTTTGCTAAGCGCGACGTAAACTTAACTTTTATTCAAAGCCGTCCCACAGGTTTAGAGCTTGGGCATTACCATTTCATTATTGATGCAGAAGGCCATGTAAGCGACGCCCCTGTGAAGGAGACAATCGAAGCGTTACGTGCAATCTGTGAAGATATCCGTTTCTTAGGTTCATACCCACGCGAAAAGGCTGCTAAATGATTGACATTAAATTCTTACGTGAGAACCCTGATGTAGTTCGTGCTTCACAAACTGCACGCGGTGAAGATGCAGGGATTGTTGACCATGCTTTAGCCGCAGATGATGCCCGCCGAATCGCGTTAAGTGAGTTTGAAGCCTTACGTGCTGAACAAAATGCGCTTTCAAAGTTAGTCGGCTCTGCAAAGGGCGATGAAAAAAATTCATTACTTGAAAACGCTAAAAACCTCGCCAACTCGGTTAAAGAGGCTGATAGCAAGCGCTCAGAGTTAGAAGAGCAGGCGAAAAACTTAGTTATGCAACTCTCAAATGTTTTAGATCCAGCGGCACCAATCGGTAAAGAAGAGGATTTTGTAGTTATCGAACACGTTGGTACACCACGAAGTTTTGATTTTGAAGCTAAAGACCATGTTGAGTTAGGCAAACTTCTTGGAGCAATTGATACAGAGCGCGGCGCAAAAGTTGCTGGTTCACGTTCATATTATTTAACAGGCTCAGGCGCCATGCTTGAGTTTGCCTTAGTTAACTATGCAATTGCATCTGCACTTAAAGCTGGCTTCACTCCGGTAATTCCACCTGTGCTTGTAAATCCACCTGCTATGGAAGGCACGGGATTTTTAGGCCAAGCCGCTGAAAATGTTTATCACCTTGAAAAAGATGATGTGTATTTAGTTGGAACAAGTGAAGTTCCATTAGCTGCGTATCACATGGATGAAGTTTTACCGGCAGAAAAACTTCCACTTCGCTACGCCGGATACTCTTCATGCTTTCGCCGTGAAGCTGGTACGTATGGCAAAGACACTCGCGGAATTATTAGAGTTCACCAGTTCGATAAAGTGGAGATGTTTTCTTTCTGCCACCCCGATCAAGCTATTGAAGAACATAAACGTTTATTAGGGTGGGAAAAAGATTTCCTTAATGCGATGGAAATCCCATATCGAGTCATTGATGTTGCCTCCGGTGACTTAGGGTCGAGCGCTAACCGCAAATTTGATATTGAGGCGTGGATCCCAACCCAAAACGCTTATAGAGAAGTTACAAGCACCTCAAACTGCACAGAATTCCAAGCGCGCAGATTGAATATTCGCTTTAAAGATGCCGAAGGAACGAAGGTTGTAGCAACACTTAATGGAACTTTGGTGGCAATTCCACGAATGATTGTTGCGATTCTTGAAAACCATCAAAATTCTGATGGAAGCGTCAATATTCCAAAGGCGTTGCAACCATTTCTAGGTAAAGAGCGATTTGAGTTGGTGTGAGTAAACGTCCACTATTAATTGCAACAGATTTAGATGGAACTATAGTTAAACATGATGGATCAATTTCTAAACGAACAGTAGAAGCTTTTACTGCTGCACATGAATTAGGAATCCATATTTTCTTTGTCACAGGTCGCCCTCCACGCTGGATGCATGAAATCCGTGAGACATTTAATTTCGGTGATTGCATCTGCGGAAATGGCGCCATGCTTTACGATTTAAAAAATGACAAAGTTACAGAAGAGTGGATGCTCACTAGTGAGCAACAGATCCAGGTAGCTCAGAAGTTACGTGCAGCAATCCCGCCAATATCTTTTGCCATCGAATCTCATGATTACTTTCACCGCGAGAAAATATATGTTCCTCGCTGGGATATAGGTTTAGACAATATTGGGGTAGATGCAATTGAAGATGCAGTTCGAGGTCCGGCATTTAAGATGTTAGCTCGATGCAGTGATGCAGAGTTCACTTCTGATCAAATGTTAGAAATTGCACAGCGCGAACTAGATGGATTAGTTACAGTCACACATTCAAATGCGAGAGAGTCACTACTTGAGATTTCAACGCTAGGAGTTTCCAAAGGTATGACCCTTGCTAAAGTTGCAGGACGTCTATCTATTGATGCAAAAGACTGTGTTTCATTCGGCGATAATCCAAATGATTTTTCAATGCTTCAATGGTGTGGGCGCTCTTATGCCATGGCAGATGGCCATCCGGATGGCGTGAACTATGCAACATCGCTCGCCCCACCACATTCAGAGGATGGCGTTGCGATCATTATTGAAGAGTTACTGCAACTGCCGGCGTAAAAAGCTGGCCGATTTTCGACTACTGGATTATTCAGGTACCCTCTCCCACGGAGGGCTCGCATAGCGGCCGAGTGCACCGGTCTTGAAAACCGGCAAACGAAAGTTTCGTGGGTTCAAATCCCACGCCCTCCGCCAGTTTTTCTCATTGTGTGGCTGAGTTCATAGCCATTACGCGGGTACTTGCCTAGCCTGTTTTTCCTTACCAGAGGACACTTACCCCTAGTGCAGTGCCGGTTTTATAGAAGCCGGTTTTATAGAAGTTAGGGGCTTGAAATGTCAGGTGTATTTTCACCAACGCGCGCAAAAATCAAGGAGCGCACGCTTCGTACTGATAAATGGTGGCTACAACCAGCAATTACATTTGGCGTTCTATTCTCCTTCGTTATTTACGCAACATTCCGCGCATTTGAAAATAAGTATTATTTTTCCGAGCCACTCATCTCACCTTTTTATTCACCATGTTTATCTACAGCCTGCGAACCCGGATCAGCTCTCTCTTTTTTTGGTCAGCCTTTTAACAATAAGTATTTTGGCATTGGTATTTCACCCGCTCTATTCATTTTGATTTTTCCACTCGGCTTCCGCATGACCTGTTATTACTATCGCAAAGCGTATTACCGTGCATTTTGGTTATCGCCACCTGCATGTGCCGTTGCCGAACCACACACTAAGTACACTGGCGAAACTCGTGCTCCACTAATTTTGCAAAATAGCCACCGTTGGTTTTTTTATGCAGGATTAATCTTTAACGTGATTTTGACGTGGGATGCAATCTTGGCATTTAGAAATCCTGAAAAAGAGTGGGGACACATGAGCGTCGGAACACTCGTGTTCCTTTTCTCAACAACAATGTTGTGGCTCTATTCGCTTTCTTGTCACACATGCCGTCACACACTTGGTGGACGCTTAAAGCATTTCTCAAAACACCCAGTGCGATACAAGGCCTGGACAATAGTTTCTGTCTTAAATCACAAACACCCAACTTTTGCATGGATCTCACTCTTCGGAGTTGCTGGTGCCGATATTTATGTCCGCGCGGTTGCATCTGGTGCAATCTCTAACTTCTACTTCTTCTAAGGAAATCGATATGACACAGCTAGAGCGCCATTCATACGATGTACTTGTTATAGGTGCAGGCGGGGCTGGATTGCGTGCTGCCGTTGAAGCACGCGAGGCGGGTTTACGCGTAGCAATCATTTGTAAGTCCTTATTTGGCAAGGCTCATACAGTGATGGCAGAGGGCGGCGCCGCAGCATCAATGGGAAACGTTAACGAGAATGACAACTGGATGGTGCACTTTCGCGACACTATGCGCGGGGGCAAATTCCTCAATCATTACCGCATGGCAGAGCTTCACGCCAAAGAAGCCCCAGATCGCATTTGGGAGCTTGAAGTATGGGGCGCACTTTTTGATCGCACAAAAGAGGGAAAGATTTCACAACGTAACTTTGGTGGGCATGAATACCCTCGCCTTGCACACGTTGGCGATCGCACCGGATTAGAACTAATTCGCACAATGCAGCAACGCATCGTTGCTTTACAACAGCAAGATGGTCGCGATCATGGCGATATGGAAAGCCACATTAAAGTTTTTGCTGAATTAACAATTACAGAAATTTTAAAGGAAAACGGAAAAGTCGCTGGAGCCTATGGTTACTGGCGTGAAACTGGTGCTGAAGTTTTATTTGAAGCACCCGCAGTAATTATTGCAACCGGTGGAGTTGGTAAGACATTTAAAATTACATCAAACTCTTGGGAAGGCACTGGTGACGGGCACGCGCTCGCGCTCAAAGCCGGCGCAAATCTAGTGGACATGGAGTTTTTACAGTTCCACCCAACGGGAATGGTGTGGCCACCATCTGTTCGTGGAATTTTAGTAACTGAATCTGTGCGCGGTGAAGGTGGAATTTTAACTAACGCTCTCGGTGAACGCTTTATGTTTAAGTACATCCCTGAAGTATTTAAGAAGATGTATGCAGATAATGAAGCCGAAGCCGATCGTTGGTACTTAGATCAAGACAACAACCGCCGCCCACCCGAACTGTTACCTCGAGATGAAGTTGCCCGCGCGATTAACTCTGAAGTTAAAGCTGGACGAGGCTCCGAGCACGGCGGCGTTTTCCTAGATGTATCTAAGAGATTGCCGGCTGAAGTCATTAAAAAACGCCTGCCATCGATGTGGCATCAGTTTTATGAACTCGCAGGTGTTGATATTACGAAAGAGCCAATGGAGGTTGGCCCAACCTGCCATTACGTCATGGGTGGAGTTGAAGTAGAGCCTGATAATGCAGCTGCAGTAGGAGTTCCAGGGTTATTTGCTGCTGGTGAAGTTGCCGGTGGAATGCATGGATCAAACCGCTTAGGTGGAAACTCGTTAACAGATTTATTGGTGTTTGGTCGTCGTGCAGGCATGGGCGCAACTGAATACTTAAAGCACAACGGTAAAAATCCAGTAAGTGATGCCGCCATTAAAGCAGCAGAAGTAAGAATTGCAGCACCATTTGATCGACAAGGTGGCGAAAACTCTTACTCTCTTCACGCTGAACTGCAGGAGATTACACATAACTTAGTTGGAATCATCCGTACACAATCCGAATTAGAGGATGCAATTACAAAGATTGCCGATATTAGAAAGCGCAGCGCAAATGTCGCTGTTGCTGGTGGGCGCATATTCAATCCTGGCTTCCACTTAGCTTTCGATTTAGACAATATGTTATTAGTCGCCGAGTCCGCAGCTAAGTCAGCGTTGTTGCGTAAAGAATCTCGCGGTGGACACACACGCGATGATTTCCCAGTTATGGACAATAAGTGGCGTCAGGTAAATCACGTTTCATCTTTTGATGGCACACAAGTAAATGTTCGCGAACAAGCTCTTCCTGTTTTACCTAAAGAACTCTTCGACCTCTTTGACGTTCATGAGTTAGAGAAATACATGACCGCGGAGGAAATCGCGAAGGGTGGTTCCAACTAATGGCACGCAAACTTAATCTTCGTATTTGGCGCGGTGACTCAACCACTGGTGCACTGCAAGATGTGCAGGTAGATGTTAATGAGGGCGAAGTTGTTCTTGATGTAATTCACCGCGTGCAAGCTACACAGATGGGCGACTTAGCTGTTCGCTGGA
>WLKQ01000049.1 GCA_009701185.1 Actinomycetota bacterium
CAGATCCTCAGATGTGTTATTTGGACGGCAATTCTTTGGGCCGCATGCCAAAAGCAACGGTCACTGCAATCACTGATTTTATGAATAATGAGTGGGGGCCTGAGGTTGTAACTGGCTGGGGCCATTGGGTTGATGAGGCTCAACCAACGGGTGATTTGCTGGCAGCTGCTGCTTTAGGGGCGGGTCCGGGTCAAACATTGGTGTGCGATACAACGTCGGTTAATTTCTATCAACTCTGTTTAGCGGCGATTCATGCCCGCCCAAATCGAAAAACAATAATTACTGATGCAGCTAACTTTCCAACTGATAGATACATCCTTGATGGTTTAGCTAAGCAGTTTAATTTAAATTTAGTCATAATCGATAATGAAAATGCTTCCGTGGCCTCTCATGAACGTATGACACCAGAAATCTTGGCACCATATTTAAATGATGACGTCGCACTTGTTACATTTGAAGTTATCCAATATCGATCCGGCGCTCGTACTGATGTTAAGGCGATTACCGATCAAGTGCGAGCTATTGGTGGATTAGTTGTCTGGGATGCCAGCCACGCGGTGGGTGCTATCAACTTGAATTTAGATGCACTCGGCGTTGATCTATGTGTTGGGTGTACATACAAATATGGTAACTCTGGTCCAGGTTCACCAGCGTGGTTATATGTAAGCAAGAGAATTCAAAAAGAGTTACAGGTTCCGATTCAAGGATGGTTTGCACAAGGCCCTCAATTTGAAATGGGACCAGTCTTTGAAAAAGCAGATGGTATTCGAGGGTTTCAAATTGCAAGCCCCTCATTAATGGGAATTCGTTGCGTGCAAACTGCATTCTCAATGATCAATGCAGCTGGTATTGATGCCATCGAAGCTAAAGCTGGTATTGGTACACAAATGATGATTGATCTGTATGACGCCTGGTTGGCTCCCCTTGGGTTAACTCTCAACACATCTCGCACCGCAAAAGAGCGTGGTGGACATATTTCATTAGTGCACCCTGATGCAGCACAGATTTGCGTTGCACTTCGTCAAATTTCAAATGTTATTCCTGATTACCGAACACCTAATTCAATCCGTTTAGCTATCTCTCCGCTTGCAACATCATATGTTGAGGTGTGGGATGGATTTGAGCGAATGCGCGACTTAATTGAGTCTGGCGCTTATAAAACCGTTAAAGAAGGGGGTTCTAGAGTCACATGAGCGACAACTTTGATTCAGCGCTTACATACACGTCATACCTGGCTGTCGATGAACTATTGAACCTACAACGGCCTCTTTCTGTTGGTCCCGAGCATGATGAAATGCTATTTATCATCATTCATCAAACTTACGAACTGTGGTTCAAACAAATCATTCATGAATTTCTTGAGGCTCAACGTGCCATGGAATCTGGAAATACACACTACTCGCTAGCGATACTTGGGCGAATCCGTACGATTATGAAAGTCTGCGTTACGCAAATTGATATCTTAGAAACAATGACACCCTTGCAGTTCAACGCATTTCGATCTTATTTATCATCATCAAGTGGTTTCCAATCAGCACAGTTCAGAAAAGTTGAAGCGTTATTGGGGCGCCGTGATAATAAAATGGCTGGACACTTGCCGCCAGATATCCAAGCTGAAATAGCTTTAATTACTGCGACAAACTCTGTATGGGATTCAACATTGCAATACTTAGTTAAGCGTGGCCATGCGATGCCTGTAGAAGTTCTCAATCGAGATAAATCATTGCCTTATGAAGCTAACTTAAAAGTCCAAGATGTGCTACTTGATGTACACCGCAATGACCCAGAAAGTGCTGCAGTGTGTGAACGCCTTTTGGATATCGATGAAGGTATTCAAGAGTGGCGCTATCGCCACGTCAAAATGGTCGAAAGAACTATTGGACACAAAATGGGCACTGGTGGATCAAGCGGTGTTGAGTATTTATCAAGCACGCTATTCAACCCAGTCTTTAAAGATTTATGGGAGATTCGCTCGCGCTTTTAATTTGGTAGGCCTCGTAAAACTATGTCAGATAACTCTTTTCGTACACGTGGTGCACTTTCGCGTACAGACATCTCATCATCTAGCTGATCAAGAGAGCCTTGCTTTCCTATAGCTGCGACTACTAATGGGATTAACTCTTCACCCAATTCAAAGGTTTCAACTGCCTTAGTTTTATCAAAGCCTCCCATTTGGTGGGTAACAAACCCGCGACTATGAGCTTCTAACGTTAATTGAGCCACCGAAAGTCCACAGTCGTATTCAAATCCTGCATAAGGCTTGCCATCGGGGCGGAGATTGTTTGCGGTTACGAGAATCAAGGCGGAGGCTCGAAAAGCCCAGGCTTGGTTAAACGGAACTAAGGTCTGCAAAAGCCCATTGAAAACTTCATCTCCGCGTCGTCCAACTAAATATCGCCACGGTTGCATATTGTTGGCCGACGGAGCCCAACGAGCTGCCTCTAATATCGCCAACAAATCTTCGGGTGCAAGTGAATGTGCTTCCTCAAAAGAACGGGGGCTTCGGCGATCAGCAAAAAGTGGATTTATTTCTACGGAAGTAATTGCTCGCATCATTCGAGAATCTTATTGCACCGCTAGAGTTAGCGCATGTCAGGGTGGATCCACAGTACAGCGGATTGGTTAGTTGCCAACAATTTGCAAGTTCCACTTTTTATCTTGCTGATTTTATTTGCTTTTGCTGAAGCTGCTGCTTTTGTTGGCTTTGTCTTACCTGGAGAAACATCACTACTTATTGGCGGCGTGCTGGCGCATTCTCAAGTGTGGCCCTTGTGGCTCTTCATGATCTGCGCAATCGTAGGCGCTATTGCAGGTGACTCAGTTGGTTATGAAGTTGGTAAGCACTTTGGCCCAAGAATTAAGACGACGCAGTTTGGAAAATTTGTAGGAGAAAAACGTTGGAAGCTTGCAGAACATATCTTTGCTAAATATCACGGTGGGGCAATCTTCTTTGGCCGAGCTCAAGCATTGCTTAGAGCCTTAGTACCAGCTTTGGCTGGCATGAATAAGGTTCCTTACCGAACTTTTTTGAAATGGAACGCTGCTGGAGGAGTTATATTCAGTTCGATAGTCATTGTCCTAGGCTATGAATTTGCGAATTCCCTTCATGTGCTTGAAAAATACTTAAAGTATTGGGCAATTTTCTTTTTAATTGTCGTCATCTCGGTGATTATGGTCTTAAAAAATAAACTAGAGAAAATGATTGAAGAGTAAATTACTTCTTAGTTACGTTTAATAACTCCCCATAAGCAGCCTTTGCGATAGCTTCTCTGCGTTCTCTATATGCCTGAGAAGCCCCTGTTATTAAGTGCTCAAAACGCGTTGAGGACTTAATCAGCTCACGGAGTTCTTCAGGTTTAGAGGAATCGCTAAACACTGGAGGTTCTAGTGCTATTACCTCCACAACAATGTGAGGATGTAGAAATCTATAAATAAGAGCTAGTCGGCGAATACCCAAGTTGGCGACGTGCCGTAAGCCCCGATTAATATGATCTTGCACAATCAATCGTTTAAAAGTAAAAGTCTTAGTTGTGATTATCTTCTGTTCCGTTGCTAATGCGTGCAAAATTGCGGCAATTTCTTCCCCACCGGTTGTATTAGGAAGCTCTGCACATTGTGCAGATAATGCCGCACGAACTTGTGGGTCCTGAAGTTGCCTTACGGTCTTTGTAATATCTCCTAAATCTGCTTGGTCAGCGCGTAGTGCAAAGCCAAAATCGTGACACCAGCGCGCACGAGCTTCTTGATCATCTGTTCCGCGAATATTTGAGACAAAAACAGTTGGAACTTGCGCTGGAAGCAGCTCATGAACGCCGTTATAACCAGTTGCGCAAATGCCGGCATCAAATGCGTGCAAGACTTTGGCTAAGGGAAAATAGCGAGCAACTTTTATATCAAGGCCAGCCGGTGCCAACGAGTTGCCATCTTTATCAATTGGGGCTTTTGTTAAAACCACTTGCAAGTCTTTCCAGCCGATTAAACCTTCCAAAGCGGCAGTCATTTTGTGGTTGACGTCGCTATCACCTGTTCCTAGCTGAACTAAGGCAACAGGGCGATCCAAATCTAATCCCAACGCACGTCGTGCGTCATCGCGTGAAAACGCATCCTCTTTTTTAAATAAAGAGACTGGCGATGTTAAAACGGAATCCTTGCGCTTAGACGTTGGACCAAAGTCATAGGCACGTGCAATGTCACCAGGTTCGATTACTTCATCCATCATTGCTGCTTGTAAACCTAAAATAAATCGCTGAGGTTTCTTTTGCCATAATCCGCGACGTACCCACACAAGTTTTATCGCGGGATTTACATGCTTGGCTGCAACAACTCCTGGATAAGGGACTACGCCATCGAAAGATAAGACCTTTGCATCGGTTTCTTCTATGAGCGCTAAGAGCCGATCGCGCAAGTATGCGTCCCATTTTTCTCGTGACATCCATAAGCGATCTCGACCCGGAATATATTCGCAACGAATACCCATAAAAGAGGGAATCTCGGCAATTCCACCAGCCATAGAAACAATTATTGGGTTTGCGACATCTTTCAACGCAAGTGCAACTGCACTTGCTCGCGCAAGGTGACCCATTCCGACGCCATTGCTGGTCGCAAGAATGATTGTTGGCTTCGACATGCGCCTTAGCCTACCCAAATGCTCGCGTGAATTAGACTCAAGGCGTGAACCTAGTTGCAGCCCGCGCCTTAATTGCAGGAAAAATAGCGGAGCGAGTTTCGATTGAATCGACCAACGGGGTAATCAAGGCCATTGAAAGTGATAGTGATTCGCCTATAACGGTTGCTGGCACCCTCATTCCTGGCTTTGTAGATATTCACACCCACGGCGCAGGTGGATTTTATTTCTCGGCAACTGATCCTGGTGAGATTACAACAGTTATTTCTACACATGTAGCGCATGGAACTACTTCGATGCTTGCAAGTTTAGTTTCTGAACCTATTGAGAGTTTGAAACACCAGATAAAAACACTCGTACCCTTTATTAATACAACGGCTATTAAAGGCATACATCTTGAAGGGCCTTATCTTGCGCATGCACACTGCGGAGCCCATGATCCAGCACTTTTAAAGCCTCCAACCATCGAAGAGCTACAGATGCTCATTGAGCTTTCCGAGAACACTATTCGTATGGTCACAATCGCACCAGAGTTAGATGGGGCGCTGGATGTCATTAAATTTTTAGTCAGCCAAGGCATAAATGTTGCTTTGGGCCATACAGGTGCAGATTCGCACATTACTCAACAGGCAATTGCGGCTGGTGCAAGCATTATTACGCACTTTAATAATGGGATGCCAAAAATTAATTCCGGTGAGAATATCTCATCGGTCGCACTTGCTAATTCAGCAATTGCTCTCGAATTGATTCTGGATGGCGTTCATATAAACGACGCCGATGTTGCTTCGATACTAAGTGCTGCGCCTCACAGAATTATTGCAATTACTGATGCGATGTCGGCGGCTGGATCTACTGATGGTGACTATGCAATTGGCAAGCTCGCCGTACGCGTAGAAGAGGGAGTTGCCAGATTAACTTCTAATAACTCTCTTGCTGGAAGTACGTTAACTATGAATCGTGCATTTTTAGCCTTAATCAATAACTTTGGTTTTTCAATTGCTCAAGCAAGCGATGCAACTTCTACGTTTCCTGCACTTCGAATTGGTCTGCGCGATGTAGGCAGTATCGAAGTTGGTAAGCGTGCTGATTTTGTTGAATTAACTAGCGAGGGATTGATTAAAACGCTTTAATCTCAATTACCCCAGGATGAATGCAGCGGGCGTCCCTCTGCATATCCAGCCGATGACTGAATCCCGACCACAGCACGCTCTGCAAACTCTTCCAACATACGTGCGCCTGCATAGGTGCACGATGAACGTAAGCCAGCGATAATTTCATCTAATAAATCTTCAACTCCAGGGCGTTGTGGATTCAAATACATGCGCGACGTTGAAATTCCCTCTTCAAATAAGGACTTGCGAGCGCGATCAAATGCATCTTCCCCTGTTGTTCGCGCCGCAACGGCACGAGCCGAGGCCATGCCGAATGACTCCTTAAAGAGTTTTCCATTGACATCACTCTGTAAATCACCGGGTGATTCATAGGTGCCTGCAAACCACGACCCGATCATCACCTGCGAAGCCCCTGCGGCGAGCGCCAAAGCAACATCGCGAGGATGGCGTACACCTCCATCGGCCCACACATGAGCCCCAAGTTTCTTAGCTTCACTGGCGCACTCTAGGACTGCTGAAAACTGTGGACGGCCAACACCAGTCTGCATACGTGTTGTACACATTGCACCTGGTCCGACACCAACCTTAATAATGTTTGCGCCGGCTTCAACCAAATCTCGGACACCGTCTGCAGTGACCACATTGCCAGCAACGATGGGAATCGATGCACCTAAGGATCTAATTGCATGCAAAGCTTCAATCATCTTCTTTTGATGTCCGTGAGCAGTATCGACTACTAATACATCGGCGCCAGATTCGATAAGCGCGGCAGCCTTTGCAGCTACATCCCCGTTAATTCCAACTGCGGCAGCAATGCATAGTTTCTGATTACTATCAATGGCTGGTGAATACAAAGTTCCGCGCAATGCACCAATTCGTGTCATGATGCCCACTAAATCTCCGTTAGCCGAAACAACTGGTGCCAATTTATGGCGATGTGAATTTAGAAATTCAAATGCTGCACGAGCATCTAATCCATCAGACATAGTTACAAGCTCTTTGCTCATAACTTGGTGCAGTTGAGTAAAGCGATCTACGCCTTTGCAATCCTCTTCTGTGACTATGCCCACGGGTTTTCCACCCTCTACAACCACGATTGCACCATGTGCACGCTTATGTAACAAACTGACCGCATCGGCCACGGTTTGATGAGAGCTAAGCGTTAAAGGAGTATCAAAGAATGTATGGCGTGATTTAACCCACTTAATAACACTGTCTACAACGGCCAGTGGAATATCTTGAGGGATGACAGATATCCCTCCGCGTCGTGCAATGGTCTCAGCCATTCGACGACCGGAAACTGCCGTCATGTTTGCAACAACTAATGGAATGGTTGTTCCGGATCCATCACTTGATGCTAAATCAACATCCATGCGACTGGAAAGTTCGGAGGCACTGGGCACCATGAATACATCGTCATAGGTGAGATCGTGAGTTGGGTTATTTATGAAGCGCACGTGTGCAAACTATACTCAGGTACGATGGGCTCATGTCTGAATACCTTATTTCGGCCCGTGGTTTAACGAAAAAGTTCGGGGATTTCACTGCAGTCAATGGCATCGATTTCGATGTCAGCAAGGGTGAATCCTTTGGTCTTCTAGGCCCAAATGGCGCTGGCAAATCGACCGTCATGCGCATGATTGGTGCAACGTCTCAACGCAACGCTGGGGATTTAACAATTTTAGGAAAAGATCCTGAGCGTAACGGTCCACAAATCCGTGCACATTTAGGCGTAGTTCCTCAACAAGACAGTCTGGATATGCATTTGAGTGTTTCAGAAAATCTTTATATCTATGGACGTTACTTTGGCCTGCCACGCAAATTTGTAAAAGGCAAAATCGAAGAACTTCTAACTTTTGCTCAGTTAGAAGAAAAACGTGATGCAAAGGTTGAAGCTCTTAGCGGAGGGATGAAGCGCCGCTTAACAATCGCACGAGCACTTGTTAGTGAACCAGAAATTTTAATGTTGGATGAACCTACAACTGGTCTAGATCCGCAAGCCCGTCATATTTTGTGGGACCGGCTATTTAGATTAAAGGAACAAGGCGTGACATTAGTTATCACAACACACTTCATGGATGAAGCAGAACAGTTGTGTGATCGCCTGATTGTTATGGATAAGGGCACCATCATGGCTGAAGGCAGCCCGGCTTCACTTATTAAGGATTATTCAACTAAAGAGGTCCTAGAGGTTCGTTTTGGTTCGGACCGCAATCAAGAGGTTGCTGACAAATTGCGCGCAATGTGTGAGCGAATTGAAGAGCTTCCCGACCGCGTTTTGATGTATACCGAAGACGGTGAATCGTTACTTGAAAAGATTTATGCCAGTGGACTTCATCCTAAAACCTCACTTGTGCGTCGCAGTTCTTTGGAAGATGTTTTCTTGCGACTTACTGGAAGAACTTTAATCGAATAATGAGCATCCCAACTATTCGCCAAGGATCGTTACAACTTGTGGACGCAGCTAAGGCTCAATCTCGCGGTGCGCTCTATGTTGCCGAAGCGCGAATTCGAACCATGGCAAAGTGGATTGGCATTATTTTTGCCATTGCAATCGCTAACCCGGTGCTCTATTTGATCTCTGTTGGTATAGGTCTCGGCGGCTTGATCGACAAGAGCGTTGGATCTGTAGGCGTAGATGGCGTTAAATACTTAACTTTCCTGGCTCCTGCCCTGCTAGCGCAAGCTGCAATTCAAGGAACAATGGATGAAACTGTTTTTCCAACCATTGAGGGCTTTAAATGGAATAGAACTTTTTATTCGATGAACTCCACGCCATTAAGTGGAGCGCAAATATCCATTGGTGTTTTCCTAGCCGCACTCTTTCGCGCCTCCTATACAGTCTTACTTTATTTTGGAGTGATGTGGGCGTTTGGAGCGCTGGAATCCCCGCACGCATGGCTTGCGATTCCAACATCTATATTTGCTGGTGCATCTTTTGGCGCACTCATGCAATCTGTTGCTGCAAAACTTGAGGATGAAAACTACTTCTTTGTAGTTTTAGGTCGTTTTATCATGATGCCGCTCTTCTTATTCTCTGGCACATTCTTTCCCTTAACATCCATGCCATTTTTCTTGCAATGGATCGGCTGGATTTCACCTTTGTGGCACGCAACTGAACTAGGTCGGTATTTAACCTATGGCCACGCTATCTCTTCAACTTTAATGTGGGTGCATTTTGCTGTTTTGGTAACCATGCTGATCAGTGGGTTGATTCTCTCTGCTCACTTCTTTACTAAAAGGTTGGCAAAATAGATGTTTATTCCTATGGCTGTTGCTATCGCCGAAGCTCGAATTGGTAAGAGGGGCGAACGTTATTACTCCGGTCGCGTACCGCAATTACTTGAGCGTGGATTTATTGCATTCAAATCTTCTACCTGGATGATTGTTTTATCTGGATTCGTTGAGCCAGTGCTTTATTTGCTCTCTTTTGGTTATGGTATTGGAAAACTTTTGCCAACAATTACGGTGGGCAATGAAAGCATTAAATACGCCGTATTTATTGCCCCAGCGCTGCTTGCAACAAGTGCCATGAATGGTGCGATTTATGACTCAACTATGAATGTTTTCTTTAAATTAAATCACGATCGTATCTACCACGGCATGCTGGCAACTTCTATGGGTCCATTAGATGTTGCATTGGGTGAAATTGGTTGGGCGCTCTTGCGAGGATTTTCATATGCATGCGCATTCATGGCAGTTGTTGCGCCTTTGGGATTAATCCCAAGCCTTTGGGGCTTGCTTGCTATTCCTGCAGCAGTTTTAATCGCCTTTGGTTTCGCTTCGTGTGGAATGGCAATTACCTCATACATGAAATCTTTTCAGCAACTTGAGATCATCAACGTATTTTTATTACCGATGTTTCTATTTTCGGGCTCTTTTTATCCGCTAACGGTTTTTCCTCAATGGCTACAGTTCACGGTTAACTTGCTACCACTTACGCATGCAATTAATTTAGTCCGCGGTTTATGCCTTGGGCACATTAATATGGCCTTAGCCGGGCACGCTATGTACTTTGTAGTAATGATTATTGCTGGACTTTTCTTTACAACTAAACGCTTAAATGCACTTTTTATGAAATAAATAATTTTTTTCCGCGAGAAATCAAGGAGTTTCGGGGGTTGCAAATAGAAAACGGCATGAGATACTTAACCCTTAGTTCGTAAGAACTAAAAAACCGAACCGGGAGAGTACTTCTCAAACGAGTTTCAAACGCTGAAACCTTTGCCGTACAAGCTTTACAATGATTACACAAACTAATCACAAGGAAACTTTTAGATTTGTCCCTGCAACATCAGTAGAAATTCCACCTGAAAGAGTTGCTCAACTCCTGAAATCTGAATGGGAGTTATTTACAAAAAACACCGGGAAGAGTGCCGAAGAAAGCCGCCGCTCCTTTAAAGCTCTGCCTCTTGGTGTGACCTCTAGCTTCCAACACTGGGATCCATACCCAATCTCAATCGTCAGCGCTAAAGGCGCTTGGATGACCGATGTCGACGGCCGTGAACTCTTGGACCTATCAATGGGCTTTGGCGCGATGCTGGCCGGTCACTTAAACCCAACTGTTGTAGAAGAGGTAAAGAGCTCTCTTGAAACAGGAATGCTCTTTGTCACCCCTTCCCCAATCTCAACCGATGCTGCTGAGCGAATCTGTCGCCGCTTTGCAATCGATCAAGTTCGCTTCACTAACAGCGGTACTGAATCAACAATGTATGCCGTTCGTACTGCACGCGCTGCAACTGGAAAAGATGGAATTCTAAAAGTTGAAGGTGGTTACCACGGTAGCTATGACCCATTTGTAGTCTCTAGCAAGCCACCGGTAGATCAGATTGGCGACATAGATAATCCAATCGCCCACGTTCCTGCTGGAATCGTGCCTGGAGATATTTATGTTGTCTCCTACAACGACTCAGAATCACTCGAGCGCATTTTTGAAAAGAACGCTTCAAAGATTGCCTGCTTCATTATTGAACCCGTTATGGAAAACCTTGGC
>WLKQ01000005.1 GCA_009701185.1 Actinomycetota bacterium
CGTCTGGAGCAACAACTAGTACGGCTCCTTTTTTGGCAGCTTTAGTAATTTGTGCGCAAATTTGGAAAGCAGGGCTCTCGTACGGTTTGAAGGCGTAAAAAAAATCTTTTTCAGTAGATAACGATTGCCTAGTTGCCATGTGCGTAGACGGCGTAAATGTCTTATCAACAGAGGCTACACGTGGCGGGATTGCTAAACGAAAAACATCATACGGATTTGTAGACCAGCGTTGGGCGACTGCCGAGACCAGAGCTAGCGATTGTGGAGTAGCGATAGGGTGAACCGAAAGCACTTTCGAAATCTGGCGAAGACGGCCCGATTTATCAGCGGTTTCCTTACGTTCAATGACTATACCTTCGACTTCACGAGTCCCAAAAGGTACTTGCACTCTAATACCAGTACTGATGATTTCCGATAAATCTTCTGGAATTAAATAATCGTACGGCTGATCTAAATGGAATACACCAGTATCAACCCAAATACGCGCAACTGGAAATTGCTTTGCCGATTGCTTTTCTGACCGAGGAATAACTTCGGCTTTAAGACGAAAGAGTCGCGGCGTGGCCACGTTCTACTTTATTGCCTTTTGCAAAGCATCGACCCGATCAGTCTTTTCCCATGCAAACTCTGGAAGTTCGCGACCAAAGTGCCCATAAGCACTCGTTAGAGAATAGATAGGGCGTAGAAGTTGTAAATCACGAATAATCGCAGCAGGGCGTAAATCAAAGGTAGACAAAAGCGCATCTTGAATTTTATTGACCGGCACAGTTTCGGTACCAAAAGTTTCAACAAAAAGACCAACTGGCTGGGCTTTACCGATGGCATAGGCAACTTGTACTTCGCAGCGACGGGCTAAACCGGCGGCTACAACATTCTTGGCGACCCACCGCATTGCATAGGCTGCAGATCGATCCACCTTGGAAGGATCCTTCCCACTAAATGCTCCCCCACCGTGACGTGCCATTCCACCATATGTATCAACGATAATTTTACGACCAGTCAATCCAGCATCTCCCATAGGGCCACCAATAACAAAGCGACCTGTCGGATTAATCAGCGTCTTGAGATTGTTACGAGGTAAATCAATGGTTGAAATAATCGGTTCAATAACATATTCAATAATCTCTGGTGTTAGAACCTTAACCACGTCAACATCTTCACTGTGTTGACTAGAGATTACGACGGTATTTAAGGCAACCGCACGATCACCATCGTATTCGATAGTAACTTGCGTCTTTCCATCTGGGCGAAGATATGCAAGTTGTCCAGATTTACGAACCTTGGTTAATTGGGCAGCTAAAGCGTGCGCCAACCAGATAGGTAGAGGCATTAACTCTTTAGTGTCATCGCATGCATAACCAAACATCAGACCTTGATCACCGGCACCTTGAAGATCTAGCGGATCAGCACCAGCGGCGACACGGTGTTCATAGGCATCATTAACGCCTTGAGCAATGTCTTGAGACTGTTGCCCAATAGAAATTGAAACGCCACAACTATTACCATCAAAGCCTTTGTCTGATGAGTCATACCCAATATTTAGTACGGTGTCGCGAACAATTGTATTGACGTCTGCATATCCATCAGTAGTGACTTCACCAGCAACATGTACTTGGCCGGTAGTAATGAGGGTTTCAACGGCAACTCGACTCTTACTATCTTGCGATAGCAGTGAATCAAGAACCGCATCTGAAATTGCATCTGCAATCTTGTCGGGATGGCCTTCTGTAACCGACTCAGACGTAAAAAGACGTTGTGACATGAGTTCTAACCTAACTGCCGGATGGCGTGATCAAGGAGTACATCTGAGAGAGCGTCTTTGGAGACTTCCTTGAGCGCTATTTCCTCACCGTTTCGTAGAAGGATTGTACCGTGAGTAACATCCTTTCCGAATATTGCGCCACCGCTAACGTCGTTAACATAAATGATATCGAGGCCTTTGCCTGTCAATTTTGAGCGTGCTGACTCAATATGGTTACTTGTTTCAGCGGCAAAACCAACCATTACCTGATTAGTTTTGGTCACGGATAACTCGGCCAGTAAGTCAGGATTCGCTTCTAATTCGATTGAGGTAAAAAAAGCCTTCTTTATTTTTTCGGTAAGTTTTTGAACTGGCCGTGCATCTGCCACCGCAGCGCACATAATTAAGATGTCCGTAGAAGTAAACTCAAGATTTAACGCCGCTTGCATATCGCGAGCACTTTCAACGCTGGTAATCGAGATACCGGATAAATAGGAGGTATCCATATTTGCCGCTATGAGATGAACATTCGCGCCACGTAATTGGGCCGCACGCGCAAGAGCTATCCCTTGCTTGCCCGAGGACTTATTTCCAATAAAGCGAACTGGATCAATTGCCTCGCGTGTACCACCGGCTGTTATAAGAACATTTTTACCGCGCAGATCTTGTTTGTGCCCTGTCATTGCATCAAAATTCTCAACGATACGTGCGGTCTCGGGGAAACGGCCCTGACCGGAATCATTACCCGTAAGGCGCCCATGATCTGGATCCATAACAATAAAGCCACGATTACGAAGGGTTTGAATGTTTGCCTGTGTTGCTGGATCGTTCCACATCTTTGGATGCATAGCTGGAACGAGCATCTTTGGCACATCACTTGCGAGAATTAAATTCGTCAATAAGTCATCGGCCCGACCAATTGCTATACGTGCGATGAGATCTGCAGTTGCCGGGGCAATAATGAAATATCCAGCTTTTTGTGCAAGAGAAATATGTGCGACTTCGTGAACATTTTCCCACACTTGCGTTGGTGCGGGTCTACCGGATAGCGCTTCCCAGGTGGCGCTTCCCACAAAATTAAGTGAGGCTGGAGTCGGGATTACCGTGACGCTATATCCACGCTCTTGTAAACGTCGAAGAAGATCGGCAGATTTATAGGCGGCAATACCTGCGCCAACCCCGAGGATTACCTCACGGCTGGTGGAAGACATTGTGGAAGAGCTTTAAGCCGTTGGTTCGAGATTTTCGATTGTTACTTTGCCTTCGTTAATTTCGCGAAGGGCAATTGATAATGGCTTCTCATGAACGTGTGTATCAACCAAAGGTCCCACGTACTCGAGCAGACCCTCGCCGAGTTGTGAGTAATAAGCGTTGATCTGACGAGCGCGCTTTGCAGCATAGAGAACGAGGCTGTACTTAGAGCCACTCTTCTCTAGAAGTTCGTCAATAGGTGGATTTGTGATGCCATCCATAGTTATCCCCGCTCATGTGCTGTTTTGGTCAAGATATCAATCCTATCAGTTGTTCTACAACCCGCTCGACCTGATCATTGACGATCACCACATCAAAGGATGAGGCGGCGGCAAGCTCTTCCTGGGCAAGGGCTAAGCGTTCGGCCCGTCGCTCAGGCCCATCTGTCCCACGGCCTTCCAATCGAGATACGAGCTCCTCCCATGTAGGAGGCTCCAAGAAAACCAGAATTGATTGAGCAAGGTGGCTTTTGACTTGCTTAGCTCCCGCAATCTCAATCTCTAATAAAACATTTCTTCCCTTCAAAAGCGCCTCTTCAACTGGTGAACGTGGTGTTCCATACCGGTTGCCCGCAAACTGCGCCCACTCCAGAAATTCATCATCCTTGATACGGCGCGTAAACTCCTCATCAGAAATAAAGTAATAATCAACGCCATCGTGTTCATTTATTCGTGGAGAGCGCGTGGTGGCCGAGATGCTGACCCAAAAATCTCCAGATGTTCGCAGGGTGCTTGCGACTGTACTTTTTCCAACTCCCCCAGGTCCAGATAAAACCAAAAGTTTTCCAGGTGAAACAGCATGAGTAGATTTCATAAATTCATGGCGCAACTGCTTGAGTTGGTGCCGACCCAATCCTTGGATTCGACGTGTAGGAGAAATATTTAAACGCTCCATCAATGTCGTCGCTCTAACTTTTCCAACACCAGATAACGCTTCCAATAATTCACGAACACGCATTTTCCCAACGCTATCTTCGTTAGCTGCAATTTCAAGAACTGTATCGATGGAAAATTCGCCACTTTTAATCTTGCCTTTAACTTCGGCTCTCCGTTTTCGCGATTGTGCAGCTTTGGCAAGCGCCATGGCCCTTTGCTCAGGCGTTAGTTGCGGAGGGGCTCCCATGAGCTAAATCTAGTCCACAGAGTTAATCTGTTGCGCTATTTCTATCGCTCGTTCGCGCATTGCATTCTCTCCATGTTGCCAATACTGCGTAATTGGCCGTCCAATCACTACAAGATTGGCTCCACGGTCGATGGCTTCACGTGGTGTCATCGTTCTTACTTGATCATCTGCAGCCGATGTATCACGAGGCCGGACACCTGGTGTAATAATCGTAGTTTCTTCACCAATGCTATGACGGATGGCGGTTATCTCTAGTGGAGAGCAAACTATTGCACGGGCACCAGCATCGGTAGCTAATCGCGCTAAGCGTACGGCGCTATTTAGAGCATTATCTTTAAAACCAATATCAATGACATTTTCCTCAGATAGTGAGGTCAAAATAGTTACTCCAGTTACAAATGTTGATGGCAACGCATCGACAGCCGCACGTACCATCGCCGATCCACCTGAAGCATGAACAGTTAAATACTTAGGATTCAAAGCGGCTACGGCTCGCGAGGCTCCGGCGACAGTATGTTCGATGTCATGGAGTTTGAGATCAAGAAAGATATCGGCGGATGTATTACTTGTAATCGCTCGAACTCCATCTGCTCCAAATGTCAGATAGAACTCTAAACCCAATTTATAAACCGAGACAATATTTTCAGTTGCTTTTACCCAACTAATTGCAGTGCTTAAATCTGAGGTATCAACGGCTAAAACTATTGGTGCCTTATTCGCCATCACTGACCTCGATCCGATGTGCGTAACCGATAGCTTCACGCAATGACGAGAAGCCTTTTGCAGCAAGCAAATCTCTCAACTCATTTTGAATAACGGGAATAGCGTTTGGATTTCCAAAACTGGCGGTACCTACTGAAACTCCGCTTGCACCAGCGATGATCATCTCGAAGGCATCCCGACCAGAGGCAACTCCGCCCATTCCTAGGATAGGAACTTTCGGAAGCGCAGCGTGTACTTGGTAGATCGCGCGGACTGCGATTGGTCGAATGGCAGGACCTGATAATCCGCCGGTCTTGTTAGCTAGTTGCGGTCTCATTGTTTCTACGTTTATAACCATACCCAGAACAGTATTAATTAGGGCTAATGCATCTGCCCCAGCTTCAACAACGCCTTTGGCAATGTGTACTAAATCGGTGACATCAGGTGAGAGTTTGGCAATAATAGGCAGTTCACCACCGATAGTGCGACGGACTCCATCAATGACACGACGAGAGGCCTCTGGATCGCAAGCAAAAACTAACCCTCTATTTTCAACATTCGGGCACGAGATGTTCACTTCAATCGCACTAATCCCAGAGACTCCACGTAACTTACGTGCCAGCGTTGAGTACTCCTCAACCGTCTCACCCGCTATAGAAACAATTATCCGTGCTTTTTTCTCTAACAAAAACGGAATATCTTTTTCTAAAAACGCATCAATGCCAGGACCTTGAAGACCAATTGAGTTGAGCATTCCGCTGGGAGTCTCGGCCATTCGTGGAGTTGGTCGACCATGTCGGGCTTTAGACATAACTGATTTAGTTACAACTCCCCCGATCGAATGTAATTCAAAGAATTGAGAGAGTTCACGGCCAGAGCTTGCGCATCCACTGGCGGTAAAAATTGGGGCTGGAAACCAAGCATTTCCCAATGTGGTCGAAAGATCAACGGAGCTCATAGAGCTTTACCTACTTTGTCCCACAGCACAGTTTCGCCATCCATAACGGGTCCATCAATACATGAGCGCAGCATTGAAATAACGCCATCACTACCCATCGTCGGCAACACGCACGTCATGCAAATTCCAATTCCACAAGCCATCGACTCTTCAACGGCGCACTGGTGAATCACATCAGTGCCACGAGTTAACGAGTCAATAGCCGACAACATAGCCATCGGACCACATGAATAAATAACTGCGATATTCATATCATCGATGAGAGCTTTAATTGGGTCAGTAACTCGACCGGCCTGCCCCATTGATCCATCTTCGGTGTAAATTCGAAGTGAATTAACCGAGCGCTTGCCCTCCATTGGTGCATATATTTTTGATGCTGTGCTTGCACCTAAAAGCATGTCGACTCGACATCCACGAGCGTTGAGCACCTCAGCTAAGCCAAATAATGGTGCAGATCCATAACCGCCCCCAACTAAAAGAACCTGAACGGGTTCAGTTGGAATTCCAAATGCTGTTCCGAGTGGGACTACAACATCTAACATAGCTCCTTCGTTTTGCGAGCATAGCCAAGAGCTTCCTTGTCCATATGGAGCGACAATTAGCTCCATAGTTCCACCAGAGATTGAATTTGCTGAAACGCGTGAAATTGCAAAGGCGCGTCTCAAAACCATCCGGGACGTATCACCACCAACATTGATTGCAACGAAATTTCCCGGCTTGCAATGATTAGCCGCATCACCAATGTTGACAATCAGCTGGTGGTACTGGCCGACCCTTTTGTTGCTCACTACTGCTGCAGCGATCTGTTGGGCGTTTCTATTGATTGCACTCATGCTAAGCCAACCAATCCTGTAACGGCTTAATCGAAAGTTCTTGTGATTGCAAAAAACGAATTCCTTCTACGGCAGCATTAAAGCCAGCGGTTGTAGTGATAATCGGAATCGATCGTTGAACGGCTGCCGTACGAATAGCCCAACCATCCTGACGAGTTCCACGGCCAACCGGTGTGTTAATGACCAAATCAATATCTCCCGCGTTAATCATCTCCACAATCGTGCGCTCACCCATCGGACCACTTCCTTCTGAATTCTTTCGCACAGTTATGGAAGGTACTCCATGTTCGGCTAAATAATCAGCAGTGCCCTGTGTTGCTAAAACTCTAAATCCAAGGCTAGCCAATCCAGCTGCAGCATCTACGCCATGCGCCTTATTTTTATCGGCCAGTGAGATAAATACTGTTCCAGTTTTTGGAAGTGGGCCGAAGGCTTGAATTTGCGATTTCGCATAGCTTTCGCCAAAGGTTGGTGAGATTCCCATAACCTCGCCAGTTGAACGCATCTCGGGTCCGAGCACTGCATCTACCCCTCGGCCATCAGTACGACGAAAACGATTCCATGGCAACACTGCTTCCTTAACCGAAATTCCTCGTGCTACCCCATCACCAGTGGTTGGTAATAATCCCTCTGCTCGTAAATCTGAAATTGAACTACCTAAAGAAATACGTGCTGCAGCTTTAGCTAATGGGACTCCAGTCGCCTTAGACACAAATGGCACTGTCCGTGAAGCACGCGGATTTGCCTCTAGAACATAAAGTTTGGAATCTGCAATAGCGAATTGAATATTAATCAAACCACGTACACCAACTCCGCTGGCAATCTTCACGGTTGCTTCTCTGATCTCTTTCAAAGCACTTGGTGTGACCGTCATTGAAGGTAGTACACACGCACTATCCCCACTATGTATTCCAGCCTCTTCGATGTGTTCCATGACCCCGCCGAGGAATAAATCCTTCCCGTCGTATAAAGCATCGACATCGATTTCAATGGCACTATCTAAAAAACGATCAACTAAGACTGGATGATCTGGCGTGATATCGGTCGCACGAGAAATGAAACCAGCGAGTGCTTGATCATCGTAAACGATCTCCATACCGCGACCACCTAAAACGAATGATGGTCTTACTAGTACGGGGTAACCAATTCTCGAAGCGATAGTGATTGCCTCTAACTGAGAAGCGGCCATGCCAAACTCAGGGGCGGTTAGTTGCTGTTCATGCAAAATATTTCCAAAAGCTCCGCGCTCCTCAGCCAAATTTATCGCTTCAGGGCTTGTACCAAGAATCGTTACACCGTTTGCCTTAAGGTCTGCGGCAAGACCCAATGGAGTCTGTCCGCCTAACTGGGTGATGACACCCAGTAAGGGACCTGCCTGGGATTCAGCATGAATGACTTCTAATACATCTTCAAGGGTTAGAGGCTCAAAGTAAAGCCGATTACTCGTATCGTAATCCGTAGAAACTGTCTCCGGATTACAGTTGATCATGATGGTTTCATAACCCGCAGCGCGTAATGCAAAGGATGCATGCACGCAGGAATAATCAAATTCAATTCCCTGACCAATACGATTGGGTCCACTACCTAAGATAATTACGGCTGGAACTGTCCGCGCTCTGACTTCAGTCTCTTCTTCATACGATGAATAATGGTATGGAGTGAAGGCTTCAAACTCAGCAGCGCATGTATCAACGGTTTTATAAACAGGGCGAATACCCATGTGATGTCGGAGTTGGCGTACTTCATCCTCGCTCATTCCGCGCAATAGGGCGATTTGAGAGTCCGAAAAGCCGTTTGACTTAGCGGTTCGAAGAATTTCAGAAGTAAGCTCCCCTGGTTCTGCTACGCGCACTGCCTGCTCATTAATGATTTGGATTTGTCGCAAATACCAAGGATCAATTTTACAGGCAGCAAATACTTCGCCGATACTCGCACCAGCCCACATTGCGCGTTGGACTTGTTGCAAACGATATTCGGTGGGCACGGTAATAGATGTGAGAAGACGGGCTTTCTCATCGGGGGTTACAACCGGCCAGGAGAATATCGCTTCTTTTCGCTCAAGGGAGCGAAGCGCCTTCATGAGCGCTTCCGAGAATGAACGACCAATTGCCATTGCTTCCCCGACACTCTTCATCGTCGTCGTTAGTCGCGGGTCGGCATCTGCAAATTTTTCGAAAGCAAAACGTGGCAATTTCACTACGACATAGTCCAATGTCGGTTCAAAAGAAGCTGGAGTAACCTTAGTTATATCGTTAGTTATTTCATCCAAGGTATAACCAATAGCCAACTTTGTAGCAATCTTGGCAATAGGAAAACCCGTGGCTTTAGAGGCTAATGCGCTAGAACGAGAAACTCTAGGATTCATCTCGATCACAATAATGCGACCGTTGACTGGGTTGACTGCGAATTGAATGTTGCAACCTCCAGTAGCCACTCCCACTTCTCGAATAATATCGAGCGAAAGATTACGTAGCTTCTGATATTCAACATCCGTCAACGTCATAGCTGGCGCAACGGTAATCGAGTCGCCAGTATGTACTCCCATTGGATCAACATTCTCGATGCTGCACACAATCACAACGTTGTCTTTGTGATCACGCATTACCTCTAATTCATACTCTTTCCAGCCAATAATTGACTCTTCCAAAAGAACTTCTGATGTTGGACTATGTCGCAGCCCTGTTCCAGCAATTTGACGCAGCTGTTCTTCGTCGAAGGCGATGCCAGAACCTAAGCCACCCATAGTGAAAGAGGGGCGAACAACAACTGGATAGTGCAAACTTTCTACGGCAGCGAAGATCTCTTCCATCGTGTGGCAGATTTTAGAGCGCGCGGACTCACCGCCAACCTTCTCTACAATCGCTCTGAAGAGCTCACGATTTTCACCTCTGTTAATGGCATCTACGTCAGCACCAATAAGTTTCACGCCGTACTTTGATAACGTCCCACGCTCATAAAGTCCAATGGCAGCATTGAGAGCAGTCTGGCCACCCAGTGTCGCAAGGACTGCATCCGGTTTTTCACGAGCAATGATCTTTTCAATAACTTCTGGAGTAATAGGCTCGATATACGTGGCATCTGCAAATTCAGGATCCGTCATAATCGTTGCTGGATTAGAGTTCACGAGAATGACGCGAATACCCTCCTCGCGCAATACGCGACAGGCTTGAGTACCTGAATAATCAAACTCACACGCTTGCCCAATCACAATCGGTCCGCTACCAATGACTAAAACACTTTTTATTGAGGTATCTAGTGGCATTACACGCCAACTTTCTTCGACATTAGATCCACGAAACGATCAAAGAGGTATGCGGCATCATGGGGACCTGCGGCAGCCTCGGGGTGGTACTGAACTGAAAAGGCAGGACAATCCAACATCTGTAAACCTTCAACCACGCCGTCGTTCAGGCAAACATGCGTCACTTCACCGCGTCCATACACTGTTGTGAACTCACCATCAGTAGGTGCCGCTAGTGCAAAGCCATGATTATGAGAAGTAATCTCAACTTTACCCGTCAATTTATCCATGACGGGCTGATTAATTCCTCGATGACCAAAGGCTAGTTTATAAGTTTCAAAGCCTAATGCTCGGCCTAGAATTTGATGGCCAAAACAAATTCCAAAAATAGGGAGCTTCTTAGCCAGTACCTCGCGAACAACTTCAATAACATCAACCATCGTCGATGGATCACCAGGTCCATTAGAGATAAATAACCCATCTGGAGAAAGCGCCAGAATATCTGCCGCGCTTGAATCAAATGGAAGGACATGAACTTCAACGCCGCGTTCAGAAAGCGCCCTAGGAGTAGCGGCCTTGATACCTAGATCTAGCGCAGCCACTACGTACTTCTTTTCACCTTGAGCGCGCATTATATATGGCTTCTTTGTAGACACATCTGAAACTAAAAACGCCCCTGACATCTGCGAGCTCTTTCGAACCTCGACCACCATTTCCTCGCGTGAGATCTCTAATCCAGAAAAGATTCCCACCCGCATAGCACCTCTATCGCGCAGATGGCGCGTGAGTGCTCGAGTATCTATTCCTTGAATCCCAACCACATTTTGTGAGATCAACTCTGCTTCAAGCTCATTTTCACTTCGCCAATTAGAGACAATTGATGAAGGATTTCGAACGACAAAACCAGCGACCCAAATTTTTTCCGATTCATTGTCTTGTGAGTTGAAGCCAGTATTTCCAATGTGTGGAGCTGTCATCACAACAACTTGCTTGTGATATGAAGGGTCGGTCAAAGTCTCTTGATAACCCGTCATGCCAGTTTGGAATACGGCTTCCCCGAAAGTTTTCCCGCTTGCACCCCATGATCGACCTTCGAAGATTCGACCATCGTCCAGTACCAAATATGCGTTAGCCAATTAAGCGACCACCCCATCGATAAGCGTGGCTTTTCCTTTGAAGAATGTGTGTGTAACTACACCTGGAAGTTCATAACCATGAAATGGCGTGTTACGACTTCGAGATTGAACAATGTCGCGATCTACAATCCATGTTTTGGATGGATCAATTACGCTGATATGTGCACGTGCACCAACAACCAATCCTTGACCTTGATCAAAATAGGCACCAATAGCCGCAGGGGCAGTAGACATGCGAGTGGCTACTCCCTGCCAGGTTAGTAATCCAGTATCTACCATTGTCTTTTGAACTATAGAGAGCGCAGTTTCCAGACCCAGCATTCCAAATGATGCCTCTTGCCATTCGCATTCTTTTGATTCCATCGTATGTGGCGCATGATCAGTTGCAACGATATCAATAGTGCCATCAGCCAAAGCCTCACGTAAAGCTTGTACGTCTTTTTCTGTTCGAAGCGGTGGATTAACCTTAAATATAGGATCATATGTACTAGCCAATTCATCAGTTAACAGCAGGTGATGCGGAGTAACTTCAGCGGTCACATTAATTCCACGTGCCTTAGCCCACCTAATAATCTCTACTCCCCCTGCAGTTGTGACATGACATACATGCAGTCGAGATTGAACATGATCGGTGAGTAAAACATCTCTGGCGATAATTGCTTCCTCAGCAATCGCAGGCCATCCTCGCAAACCTAATCGTGCAGATATTTCGCCCTCATTCATCTGTGATCCAACGGTCAATCGTGGCTCTTGTGCGTGCTGAGCGATAACGCCATCAAATTTCTTTATATATTCAAGCGCGCGACGCATTACTAATGGATCGAATACGCACATGCCATCATCACTAAAGACACGAACGCGTGCAACTGAATCAGCCATGGCGCCGATTTCAGATAACGCTTCACCTTTTAATCCTTGCGTTACAGCACCGATTGGAAATACATCTAGAAGGCCAGCAGCTTGACCTAGTCGATACACCTGCTCGACAACACCGGCATTATCTGCCACTGGCGATGTATTGGCCATCGCCGATAAGGCCGTAAAGCCACCTTTTGCTCCTGCACGAGATGCTGATTCAACAGTCTCTGCATCTTCGCGACCTGGTTCACGCAGATGCGTATGAAGATCTACCAAGCCAGGCAAAATAACGCTGCCAGTAACATCGATAATGGTCGCATCGGCCTCGTTCACCGTGGCATCAATCGCGCTGATTGAATCGCCAACGATCAGAATGTTACGCATAGAGCCGTCAGGCAGTGAGCCGCCTTTAAGAACAAATTTTGTTTCAGACATTAGTTCGACTCCGATCCTGATGGTGCTCCAGCGAGTAAGACGTAGAGAATTGCCATTCGTACGCTGACCCCGTTTGCCACCTGTTCGACTATGACAGATCTAGCGCTATCGGCAACTTCAGCTGCAATCTCTAGACCTCTATTCATCGGACCAGGATGCATGATGATCGCATGCGGCTGCATGAGAGCAAGACGCTGCAGATTTAACCCGAAATATCTGGAGTACTCACGGGCATTGGGGAAAAAGAGATCGCTCATTCGTTCTTGTTGCACGCGAAGCATCATCACAACATCCACCTGCGATAGAACCGAATCCAGATCGTATGAAATGGTTGCTGGCCAACTCTCTACTCCGACCGGCAACAAAGTTGGAGGCGCTACTAGAGTCACGTGCGCTCCGAGAAGATTGAGCAGCAAGACATTCGACCTTGCAACACGAGAATGCAACACATCACCCACGATTGCAACTTTAATCCCAGCCAAATCTGCGGCACCTTTGCCTAAATGTTTGCGAATCGTGAACGCATCCAAAAGCGCCTGACTAGGGTGCTCATGTGTTCCATCGCCGGCATTGATAACACTTCCGGTCATCCACTCTAAATCCGCTAAACGTTGCGGTGCACCAGATGCTCCGTGTCGAATTACCACTGCATCGGCTCCCATTGCTTGCAATGTCATCGCTGTATCTTTAAGTGACTCACCCTTACTGATACTAGAACCCTTGGCTGAGAAGTTAATAACATCTGCTGACAATCGCTTAGCCGCAGCTTCAAATGAAATGCGCGTTCGAGTGGAATCTTCTGCAAACAAGTTCACAATTGTTCGCCCTCGAAGCGTTGGAAGTTTCTTAACTTGCCCATCACTAATACGGGACAACTCTGTTGCTGTGTCTAGAATTCCAATGGCGTCAGTTAAAGAGAGATCATTGATAGAGAGTAAGTGGCGCATTAGTTGCTCTCCCCTTCGATTAATACTTCATCGATGCCATCTATCTCCGTTAAATGCACGCGAACCGATTGTGTCGGTGATGTTGGGAGATTCTTTCCAACATAATCAGCGCGAATAGGCAACTCCCGGTGTCCTCGATCAACTAATACCGCTAGCTGTACCGAACGTGGGCGACCGATTTCACCAAGTGCATCTAATGCTGCTCGTATTGTTCTGCCCGAGAAAAACACATCGTCAATTAATACAACGTCTCTACCTTCAATTCCAGAACTTGGTATGGATGTTGGCATAATGGCTCTGAGTGGACGCATTCTTAAATCATCGCGGTGCATCGTAATGTCGAGCATTCCGACTGCTACGTCACGGCCTTCGATTGTTGAGATTGTTTGAGATATACGGGTGGCTAAATGAGCACCACGAGTTGGAATACCCAAGAGAATAATATTCTCAGCGCCTTGATTTCTTTCAAGGATTTCATGGGAAATACGGATCAACGCACGTGAAATATCCGGTGCGGACAGGGCAACACTCATCGTAAATCTCCTTCCCCATCTCACAGGATGGGTCGTTAAAGGATGCAGGCGCGAGCATATCACCGACCGCCCGGTGCTGTGGATAACCCTCTGGGGTATGACCGCGCACCCTTAAAGTGGCAACTATGCACACAACAACCCAGACAATCTCTGCCCGTCTACGCTCACTACGTCTTAGCAAAAACCTCTCTTTACGAGATGTCCAAATCCTTAGTAACGGTCGCATCCCTGCAGTAGTTCTCGGCTCATATGAACGCGGTGACCGATCCCTCAGCGTTAGCCGAGCTATACAAATTGCCGAGATTTACCAAATGCCCCTTACCTATCTTCTCTCTGAGCCTAAGCGGGTATTGGAGACTCAAAGTTATTGTGTGATTGATCTACGAAGATTGCGACTTCTTATATCAGAGCGCTCCCTAATCGCTAATGATGATGAACTAATGCGCGCGATTATTACTTTCATTTCGGCAATCGTGGAGTTGAGGAATGATTGGAATGGTGAAGTCTTATCGATTCGCGAGAGTGATGTAAAGCTAGTAGCTCTAGCATCAGGAAGCGATTGCGAAAGCATTGTGGTTGAATTGGAACGAAATGAGTTGCTTATAAAACTAGAGCGATAAACTCTCTTTTATTGAAGCAATACGTCCTAGGACTCCGTGAATAAATCCGGCAGAGTCATCAGTGGAGAGTTCGCGAGCTAAATCCAAGGCTTCATCAATTGCAACGGCATCTGGGATCTGCTCGCCCCAAAGTATTTCATAAATACCTAGTCTTAAGATATTTCTATCAACTGCTGGAAGTCGATCCATATCCCAGCCTTGAGCATAAGTAGTAATCAATTCATCGATTTTACGATAGTGCTCGCTGATGCCAACAATCAACTCTCTTGTGTAGTCGCGAATCGGACGTGCATCGGGTCCCTCTTCAACGACGTCACGTACAACTAAGGTTTCAAGTGCGTTAGTCCCGCGAATATCGGCTTCAAATAATAAATCAAGTGCGGCCTTACGAGCTTTACTGCGTGCTGACACTAGTTAGCGCGACCTTGGTATGACCCATCGCGAGTATCGACCATGACAACCTCGTCCTGCTTTATAAAAAGTGGAACCTGAATTTCAATTCCAGTTTCAACTGTCGCTGGCTTAGTTCCACCAGAAGAGCGATCTCCCTGAATTCCCGGCTCAGTGTACGTAATCTTTAAAGGAACAGAGGCGGCGAGTTCAATATAAAGAGGGTTTCCTTCGTGGACGGCTACAACGGCATCGGTATTTTCAAGCATGTAATTTGCCATATCGCCAACTGTGGCTTGAGAAATAGTCATTTGATCGTATGTCTTTGCATCCATAAAAACGAAGTCGTCACCCTCTTTGTAGAGATACTGCATATCACGCTTTTCCAAAATTTCGATATCAATCTTGACGCCTGAGTTGAATGTGCGATCGATAACCTTGCCGGTCAAAACCGATTTCAACTTTGTTCGAACGAATGCTGGTCCCTTGCCTGGTTTAACGTGCTGAAACTCAACAACATTCCACAATTGACCTTCAATATCTAAGGTGATGCCATTCTTAAGATCAGCTGTTGTTGCCACGGTAAAACTCCAGTCGCTTAGATAGTTTTTCGGCCACCGATTCTGATGGCAAGGGTGTAAGGATACCCGTTAAAAGTACGTGCTCAGTTCGCCCCGCTGAGCAGGTTTTTCAGAGCAATAATGGCTAAGACATATGAGTTGGGGCCAAATCCTGCGATTGTTCCATGCGCAACGCCCGAAATAACAGATGTATGTCTGAACTCTTCGCGGGACATTGGATTAGATAGATGAACTTCAATTAACGGCGCTTTCAAAAGCTCGGCTGCATCGCGAATTGCATACGAATAATGCGTAAATGCGGCTGGATTAATAATGACTGGAGTACGTGAGTCAGCTGCATCGTGCAGCCAACCAATAATCGTTGCCTCATCATCGCTTTGACGCACCTCTGCATCAAGACCATGGGATTTAGCAGCGCTTTCAATAAGACTCTTTAGTTCACCGTAATTAAGGTCACCGTAGATAGATGAGTCCCGGATATCTAATCGTGCCAAATTAGGGCCGTTGATCACAAGAATCTTCATGAGCTAATTCTCTCATATGCACTGCGTAGTTCACTCTCGTTGAGATCTTCTAGGCGTATGGTTTGACCCAGAGCATTGAGCACAACAAATCGAAGTTGTGAACCCCGTGATTTCTTATCTAGGGCCAAGAGCGGCCATAGAGCAGGCCATGCTGAGGCTGGATAGTCAATAGGTAAACCAAGCTCTGATAGCAGACGGCGATGTTGGGCAACTATTTGCGAATCAATCAAGCCTCTGGCGTGTGCCAGTTCAGCGGCGTAGACCAAGCCAATCGAAATCGCTTCCCCATGGCGCATTGAATACTTTGCGTGAATCTCAATGGCATGGCCCAAAGTGTGACCGTAATTGAGAACTTCACGGGCAAAACTTTCTTTGAAATCACTACTGACAACATCGGCTTTGACTTGAACCGAACGCGATATCAAATCGATAACTACGTCAGAATCGACGCGCACAGTTTGAAGACTCCGTCCATCCAGAAGATTCAATATCTCAGTATCACTTATGAATCCACATTTAATGACTTCGGCTAAGCCCGCAGCGAAGTCACGATCAGAGAGAGTATTGAGCCACGCTATATCGATGATCACCGTAAGTGGAGAATAGAATGCACCAATTAAGTTTTTGCCGTAATCACTATTAATGCCGGTCTTGCCACCCACCGAAGCATCAACCATTCCGGCAACACTCGTTGGTACGGCTATCCAATCTATTCCGCGCAACCAGGTAGATGCTGCAAATCCTGCTAAGTCAGTTACTGCGCCTCCACCTATACCGATAATCAAGTCTGAGCGAGTGAAACCAGCAGCACCCAGCCAATTCCAAACCGAGGATAAGGTCGCAATACTCTTAGCTGACTCTCCATCGCTTACTTCGAAGAAGTGAAACTCTGCATCAACATCTGCATCAAAGCGAATGGCATCTCGCATCGTTGTTGAATAAATTACCGCAACACGTGAACGACCTTGGGCCATCTTGAGTACTTCACTCTTCCAGTCACATCCAATAATTACTTCATAACTTCTCTCGGCATGTACGGCAATGCTCTTCACTGGGTGGCCTCGACAATCTGTGCAACGAGTTCTTTCACGCTACTTCCCTCAACTTTAATAACTGCAGTTGCTAAACGCTCATACACTGGGCGGCGCACTTCATTGAGTTCTTGCCATTGTGCGCGAGGATTACCCAACAAAAGTGGACGATCTCGATTAAAACCTACACGTGCAGCGGCAATAGCAAGTGAGACGTCAAGAAAAACTAGATGCGCATCAACTTCGACTAGCAGTGCCTGAGCGCGTTCGGCTATCGGTGCTCCCCCACCAAGAGACAAGACGCAATCTGGAATTAATAGACACTCATTAAGTACGTCAAATTCGAGATCTCTAAAGAACTCTTCGCCTTTTGTAATGAAAATATCTGAAATCTTCATTCCACTTTTTTCCTCGATGACAACATCTGAATCGACGAATGCGATTTTCAAATGTCTGGCAAGGGCCTTACCTACGGTGCTCTTACCGGCCCCTGGAGGACCAATTAAAATAATATGTGGCATAAGTCCTACTTGAAGTTGAGATTTTGAATGTAACTTTCAAAGTTACGACGAGTCTCACCGACAGAGTCTCCACCAAACTTTTCTAGTACGGCCTCGGCTAATACAAGTGCGACCATCGCTTCAGCTACAACTCCGGCGGCCGGAACCGCGCAGACATCTGAACGCTGATTGATAGCTTTGGCTGGCGCACCTGTTGCGACATCGATTGTGTCCAACGCTTTAGGGACCGTAGAAATAGGTTTCATGGCTGCTCGAACACGCAGAATTTCACCATTAGACATTCCACCTTCGGTACCGCCTGCGCGATCGGTACGTCTTACGATTTTGCCATGGGAGTCTTTTTCGATTTCATCATGTGCTTTAGAGCCACGACGTTCGGCAGTTGCAAAACCATCACCTAGCTCTACTCCTTTAATGGCTTGAATACCCATCAATGCACCTGCTAGTCGAGAATCTAAGCGGCGATCCCAATGAACGTGGGAGCCTAATCCGGGCGGCATATTAAATGCTAAAACTTCAACCACGCCACCCAATGTGTCTCCATCTGAGTGTGCGCTTTCGATTTCAGCGAGCATGCGTTCACTTGTTGGAAGATCGGCACAGCGAACAGGATCGCTGTCAATGCGTTTCATATCCGAAGCCTGAGGTAGAGCGGAATCATCAGGTACTCGCACAGATCCAATTGATAACACGTGACTAAGAATCGTTATTCCTACACTCTGTTCTAAAAACTGACGCGCTACTGCACCAAGTGCCACGCGAGCTGCTGTCTCACGTGCACTAGCTCTCTCTAGAATTGGTCTGGCATCATCTAAATCATATTTTTGCATTCCAACTAAATCTGCATGGCCAGGGCGTGGTCGTGTCAATGGTGCATTGCGCGCAAGATTTTTGATCTCATCTTCTGACACCGGGTCGGCTGACATAATCTTTTCCCATTTTGGCCACTCAGAATTATCGATCTGAATTGCAATCGGGCCGCCTTGAGTCTGACCATGTCGAACGCCACCGAGAATTGTTACTTTATCGGCCTCGAAAGTTTGACGTGCGCCACGTCCGGCTCCGAGTCGGCGACGTTGCAAGTGATAATCAATATCAGCGGTCGTCACAGAGACACTTGCAGGAATCCCCTCTAGAATTGCACTGAGGGCTTGACCGTGTGATTCACCAGCTGTTAACCAACGCATGTGCATATTCTTGCAGAAAATCCACACTTCCCGCGCACAAATAGAGCCCTACCCCCATCAATATTGCTGGTGCCAGCGCAATCTGACGTGGAATACGAGCATTCACAACAAAGTAAATGATCACCATAAGTGAGGCAGATACACAGATTGCCAGAAGCAAAAGCCCCAGTTGGAACGCACGTGAGAGATTCAATGTTGCGCAGATCAGAAGAATGAGCTTAACGTCTCCCATTCCTATTCCTGCGATACATTGAAGTACAAACAGTAGTGAAGCGGCAAGCAGAAAAATTTTTACAGAAAACACTCCTGTTAAAATCTGTTCTAGCGCGACAACATAAAAGATCAGAATCAGATAGATATTTGGAATGCGATGATACTTTATATCGGCGATGCAGATTGGAAGAGCCAGGACAATTAGTGCAGCCATCTAGGAAGGCTAGTAGTAGTCGCCATAATCCGGTCTGCTATGTGGATGAGTTCAATTCTGCTAAGGCAGAGGCTCTCATGAGCTGCGCCATTTCGGGGCGATTAATCTGTTTCTCTGTGAAAATCTCCACCTGTGAGATCGCTTGATGAATCAATAAATCCAAACCATCAATCACGTATCCAGAATTCTCTCGCCAACGTACTAATGCCTGCGTTGGCCATGGTTTGTACAACACATCGAAAAAGATTGATCGTGGTCGCTCTGGGAATATTTCTATCAATGAGTCTGTAGCAGCTTCTGGCGTGGTACTAATTATTAATTGTGCATCATGAATTGATTCCTGGTCTCCCCATGAAACAAACTCCATCTCCGATGAATCTACGCACTTAAATATCTCATCAGCACCCCGCGAAGACCGAGCCATGATGGTGATGTGCGAGGCTATTCCGTCACATGATGCTGCCGCCGCTCTAGCAGTTGCACCTGCTCCAATTATCACAACTTTTCCAGAAATCTCAGCTCCATGACTTTGGAGTGCATACGTAAAACCTGCGACATCAGTTGTTGTTGCTTGCCATTCTCCGTCTCTTCGAAACAAAGTATTGGCACTCCTTATTTTCTTACTAAGGGTACTGACATTTTCGACGCAATTTACTATCTCTTCCTTCAACGGCATCGTGAGTGAGAATCCGTTCCATGATTGATCAAGGGAGGCAAGAAATGTGGCAAGCTCCCCCGCGCGCACTTCAATCTTTGAATAATCGCCAAGGACTCCTAACTCCCTGTAAGCACAAATATGGAGAAGTGGACTTAACGAGTGCTCAATAGGTGATCCCAACACTGCAGCTTTTATCATTTGAACGCCCCTGCTTTTCTATTCTTTTCATACAGGGCTTTCCATGTCACAAATTGCGAGTTTGAACGAGTGAATCGTGTATCTCCCGGTGCGACAGTGATGAAGAAAAGCCAATCACCTTGAGCTGGATGAAGAGCTGCAGTGATAGCTAGCGCACCTGGATTACCAATCGGACCAGGTGGAAGGCCATAGTTCTTGTATGTGTTGTAGGGCGATGCAATCAATGTTGAGGATGTACTTAAAAATATCTGACCTCGTACACCTTTTATATAGTGAACCGTTGAATCCATCTGTAAAGGCATTCCCATTTCCAGGCGATTTCTAATCACTCGCGATACCTTAGCAAAATCAGCATTATCGCCTTCTGACTGAACGATGGACGCAATCGTTAGAAGTTGTAGTGGTGAGTACTTACCGACAGAACCAAGTAGCTCTTGTCCCACGGATTCACTTTCGAAACGCTTAAGCATGCTAGCGACAGCTTTTTCCGGCGTAGTACCTTTTGGAAAACTGTACAAAGCGGGAAACAATAAACCCTCAGCGCTCTTGAAACCGGCAGGCAGAGCAAGGGTTCTAAATGCTGATTGAACCTGCTTTTTAGTGAAACCGTATGTGACTAAGGAATCGGTTACTTCACTCTTCCACGCACCTTCAAAGATTTTGATGAGATTTGGGAGTCGCGAAGAGTCTAAAAGCTGATCCAAAGCTTGGCTTGCTGAAATTCGCAACGTTAATCGATGCGCTCCGGGAGCCACTTTCTCGGAGCGAATATCGGCAACTGCGGTTCGAAAATATGCCTCTGAAGATTTCACTACTCCGGCCTGAAATAAAATTCTAGCAATGTCACTTCCAGTTGCTCCACTTGGAATCTCTATGGTCACTTGCGGATCTGACATCTGCACCGTACGTGTTTCAAAATTGGCGAAACCTACGCTATGTGTCCGTACCACATGCAGTCCATAAGTCAGCGAGGTTATGAAGACAAGTGCAAAAACAATACGACGAATCTTCATGGTCGATTCTTCTCGATCGAAAGTGCAAACTCCAAAATAGCAACAGCTGCAGCTTGATCAATCCTTGATTTAGCATCTTTTGCGGTGACTCCAGAATCACGCATGCTTCTGGAGGCACTCACAGTAGACATCCGTTCATCGATGAAGGAGATCTGCGCTTGAGTAACGCCGGCAACTAGGTGTCCGAAGCTTTCAGCTTTATCTACCGCAGCTCCGCTACTGCCATCCATATTGGAAGGCTTTCCAATATAGATCGCAATAGGTTCATATTCATCACACAAGGCACGAAGCTGATTTTCAAGATCTCTATCACCTGTCTTCAAAGTTGTGACTGGTGATGCAAGAATTCCATCGGGGTCACAGACCGCAACACCGATACGAACATCTCCGAAATCAAAGGCTAAACGGCGACCGCGTTGCATAAAACGTACTATCCCTTTATTGATTGCGAAATAGCAGAGAGCGCTTCCTGTGCTTTGTCGGGATTACTGCCGCCACCTTGTGCGAAATCATCTTTACCGCCACCGCCACCACCAAGAACTGCAGAGCCAACCTTGACGAGAGCACCAGCTTTTAAACCTTGAGCGCGGGCCTCATCACTGACTGCTGCAACCAAAACTGGCTTACCTTCATTGATACTGATGAGCGCAACGACTGAGTTGGAGGATTTGCCACGTAATTCGAGTGCAATTTTACGAAGATCGTCACCTGAAATGCCATCGTTGAGCTTGGCAAGAGTTGCAGTCACTCCATTAATTACTGTTGAAGTTTTAGAAATTTCACCAATTTGTGCAAATGCTTGCGAAGAACGCACTGTCGCTAACTCTTTTTCAATGTCTTTTATTTTGTTGAGAAGATCGGAGATTCGCTCTGGTAACTCTTCTACGCGTGCGCCCTTAATCAGCTCGGTGAGCGAGTTCAAAAGGATATGTTCACGAGCTAAAAACTTATAAGCGTCAGCTCCAACAAGTGCCTCAACGCGACGCACTCCGGCGCCGATTGATGATTCACTCAAGAGTTTCACTACTCCTAGCTGTGCCGAACCTGAAACGTGAGTTCCACCGCAGAGTTCACGGGCCCAATCTCCGACACTCACAACGCGAACCTGATCGCCATACTTTTCGCCGAAAAGCGCCATAGCTCCAATTTCTTTAGCTTGCGCTTGCGTCATTAATTCTGCGCTTACTTGCAAATCCTCTAAGAGCAGAGCATTCACTCGCGCTTCAACATCATTAATCACGCTCGTTGGGACTGCGCCGGTAGATGGAAAGTCGAAACGGAAGCGCCCCGGAGAGTTTTCCGAGCCAGCTTGTGTTGCAGTCTCTCCCAAGATTTCGCGGAAAGCTTTATGCACCATGTGTGTTGCGGTATGCGCACGTGAGATGGCATTTCGACGCTCTACATCGATTGTTGCAAGTGCTTGGTTTCCAACGTCGAATGAGCCTTGCACAACTCGCCCCCGGTGAACAAATATTCCGGGTACCGGAGTTTGAACGTCATCAATTTCAATACTCGTTCCATTACCAAATGAGATAAGGCCACCATCGGCTAACTGACCGCCACCCTCAGAATAAAAAGGAGTGCGATCTAAAACAACTTCGATCTCATCGCCCTCTTTGGCGCTCTTAACAAGAACTCCATCAAGAAGGATTGCCGAAATAGTTGATTCGGCAGATGTTTGCGTGTAACCAACAAACTCATTTTTACCACTGGCATCTGCAACGCTGCGATAAATACTGACATCGGCATGGCCACTCTTTTTCGCACGTGAATCTGCTTTGGCGCGGTCTTTTTGCTCTTTCATAAGACGCCTGAAACCCTCTTCATCAACTTCCAGGCCTTCTTCGCGCGCCATTTCCAAAGTTAAATCAAATGGAAAACCATATGTATCATGGAGTTTGAATGCATCAGCCCCAGGAAGAACTCTGCCCTGCGATTTCTTTAAACCGGCGCTAGCAACGTCGAAAATAGTTGTTCCGCTTTTGAGTGTCTGTAAGAAACTCTCTTCCTCTGACACACTTACTGAGAGAATCCGTGCACTATCACTTACGAGTTCTGGGTACTGCGGACCCATCGCACCAATTGCTGCAACTGTAAGTTCAGACATGATGGGATCCATAGATCCCAATAAACGCATATTTCTAATCGTACGACGCATCATTCGACGCAGAACATATCCGCGTCCTTCATTTCCTGGAGTTACGCCATCACCAATGAGCATCGCTGACGTTCTAGCGTGGTCTGCGATTACACGAAGAGAGACGTCTGACTTTGCATTTGCGCCATATGTAACACCAGTTAGTTCAGAGGCTTTCTTTAAGATCTGCATAGTGGTATCGATTTCGTAAATATTCTCGACACCCTGCAATAAAGCAGCCATGCGTTCTAGGCCAAGACCAGTGTCGATACTTTTCGCTGGCAACTCTCCAAGAATAGGGAAATCATCTTTACCGCTGCCTACACCGCGTTCATTTTGCATGAAAACCAAGTTCCATACTTCCATGTAGCGATTTTCATCAGCGATCGGTCCGCCTTCAGCGCCATACTCTGGACCTCGGTCGTAATAAATCTCAGAACATGGCCCACACGGTCCAGGAACACCCATAGACCAGAAGTTATCCCCCATGCCCATGCGTTGAATTCGCTCTTTTGGTACGCCAATCTTTTTATGCCAAATATCAGCGGCTTCATCATCATCTAGAAAAACAGTGACCCATAATTTATCCGGAGAGAAACCATAACCACCATCATTGGTTGCTCGCGTGAGCAGCTCCCACGCCAATGAAATTGCTCCCTCTTTAAAGTAATCCCCAAAAGAAAAGTTTCCGCACATTTGGAAGAAAGAGGCGTGACGCGTTGTTTTTCCAACTTCATCAATATCTAATGTACGCACACACTTTTGAACTGAGGTTGCACGTTGATATGGCGGTGTTACTTCACCCAGAAAATACGGCTTGAAAGGCACCATTCCGGCATTTACTAACAATAAATTTGGATCATCAGCGATTAATGATGCTGATGGGACAACTGTGTGGGCTAAACCTTGTCGGTTTTCAGATTCAAAGAAGCGCAGCCAGCGCGCACGGATCTCGGCGGATTCCACAGTTGAGGATCACTCAGCCTTCTTCTTGGCACGCGCTTTTTTAGCTGACGCGACAGATAAAAGTGCACCGGCGACCTTTACCGCCGAGCCGTTTTTATTCAAGAAGGAGTGAGCTGTTTCATTGACCTTATCGGATAAATCCTCAGCATTTTTAGTAATTCGATTAATGCTCTTCAATGGACCATTAACGAGCGAGACCGTCGTGTGGACCTCTTCGATAAGTGGTGCAGTCTCATCAGTAAGAGCCTTCAGCGAAACTTTAGCCTCATCGATAAACCGACCGACACGGATGACCACATAAGCAATTGCGATTGCGATGATGAGCAAACCACAACTTGCAATAATCGTTGCAATACCACCGGGACCCATATGACTAGCCTACCTGAGGCCCGGTCTTAGGAGCGCCATCAATACCACTTTCCTTACGTTGTGCCGCAGTAATTGGTGTTGGTGCTCCGGTTAACGGATCACCTCCACTTGCCGTCTTAGGAAATGCAATTACTTCACGAATAGAGTCAGAGCCAGTTAGTAGCGCACAGACACGATCTAGTCCTAATGCAATGCCACCATGTGGCGGTGGACCGTAATTAAATGCTTCTAGTAAAAAGCCGAATTTGCTTGCCGCTTCTTCATCACTTAATCCGATAACACTGAAAACATCTCTTTGCATTGTGCGGTCATGAATTCTTATCGATCCACCACCAAGTTCGGTTCCATTAAGAACTATGTCATAGGCATAGGCCAATGCACTTGCTGGGTCACTAGCAAAGGTTTTAGCAAACTCTGGCTTCGGACCGGTAAATGGATGATGAACTGCAGTCCAACCGCCATTGTCAGTTGGTTCAAACATAGGTGCATCGACAACCCATAAAAACTCCCATGTATCTGGAGTAATTAAACCGCAGCGCTTACCAATCTCTAAGCGGACGGCGCCTAATAGATTTTGTGAAGCGACTCGTTCTCCGGCAGCGAAGAAAATAGCATCTCCCGCAGAAGCGCCCGTAGCTGCAGCGATTCCATTGCACTCTTGCTCAGAAAGATTTTTCGCGACTGGCCCGCCCAGAGTTCCATCTTCATTAATCAAAATATATGCAAGGCCCTTAGCTCCGCGAGCCTTTGCCCAGTCTTGCCACGCATCTAGTTCGCGGCGAGGTGAAGATGCACCTTTAGGCATAACAACTGCTCCGACATACGGTGCTTGAAATACTCGGAAAGTTGTTTGCGCAAAGTACTGGGTCTGTTCAGAAAGTTCATTTGAAAAGCGCAGATCGGGTTTGTCTGAACCAAATCGCGCCATCGCATCGGCATACGTCATGCGCTGTAGCGGTAGCGGAATTGTGTAACCCACCGCCTCTTGCCAAATTTTTGCAACAATTTTTTCGGCAACTGCCAAAATATCTTCTTGGTCAATGAATGACATCTCAATATCTAGCTGCGTGAACTCTGGTTGGCGATCGGCACGAAAATCTTCATCACGGAAGCAGCGTGCGATTTGATAATACTTTTCCATTCCCGCAACCATGAGTAGCTGCTTGAACAATTGTGGTGATTGTGGAAGGGCGTACCAGCTGCCAGGTTGTAAGCGCACAGGGACTAAAAAGTCACGTGCACCCTCCGGCGTTGAACGCGTTAAATATGGTGTTTCGATTTCCAGGAAATCCTCTTGCTCCATCACTCGACGAATCGTTGATGTAACTTTTGAACGAAGTCGAAGATTCGCTGCAGGTTTTTCACGGCGTAGATCCAGATATCGATACTTCAGGCGTACTTCTTCACTGATGTCAGAATCATTTCCGCTATCAACTGGAAATGGCAAGGGCGCTGATTCACTCAAAACAACAATTGAGTCACCCATAACTTCGATATCACCGGTAGCGATTCCCGCATTCTGGTTACCGTCTGGTCGTGCTAAAACTTCTCCAGTGATTAACAAACACCACTCGGCGCGCAAAGCTCCCGCCATTTTTTCATCGCGGATGACTACTTGGACCGAACCAGATGCATCACGAAGATCAATAAAGGCAACACCACCGTGGTCGCGACGGCGTGATACCCAACCGGCCAAAGTAACGGTCTGACCAATATGGGAGGTACGTAGTGATCCGGCTTCGTGGCTTCTTAACATGTGTGGGTACGGTTCCTATGCCTAAAGTTCGTTGATTAAGGAGTCAATCCTAACCGATGCGGTGGCACCAGTGTTCATCTGCTTCAACTCAACATGACCACTGGCGATTTCTGAATCTCCCAGTACGACTACATATCGCGCGCCACTCTTATCTGCAGCTTTCATTGCTCCCTTAAGTGCGCGATCACCAAAGGCAATCTCAACTGTTTTGTTGGCATGACGCAATCGTGCTGCAATCTTTAGGGCTTGCTCCTTAGCTAACTCCCCCAGCGGAATTATCATCAAATCAGAGACAAATTCTTGGCTAGCGATCACTCCTTCAGCTTCGGCCGCTAAAACTGCGCGATCAATACCTAGGCCGAATCCAATTCCAGATAACTCTTGACCGCCAAGTTCGGCCATTAATCCGTCGTATCGCCCACCCCCGCCGATGCCAGATTGCGCACCAAGAAGTTCATGAACAAATTCAAAAGTAGTACCCGTGTAATAGTCCAGACCGCGAACCATGTGAGGATTTAAAACATAGGAAATTCCTAAAGCATCCAGATATTTCTTCACTTGGTCAAAGTGCGCACGCGATGAATCACTTAAATAATCCATCAACAATGGCGCCTTAGCCATCGCAGTTTGCATCTCTTCGCGCTTATCATCAAACAAGCGCAGTGGATTGATTGCTGCACGCGCAGCAGTTGCTTCGTCAAAATCAAGAGTTGCTATATACGTCACTAGATCTTTTCGGTGAGCTGCGCGTGATTCGGCATCTCCCAAAGAGGTGAGATCTAATCGGTATTTAGTTAAACCTATTGCTTTGAAACCTGCATCTGCGATAGCAATAACTTCTGCATCAATTGCTGGATCATCTAAACCTATTGCTTCAATACCGACTTGATAGAACTGACGGTAGCGCCCAGCTTGTGGACGTTCGGCCCGAAAGAAAGCACCCGAATACCAAACTTTGACTGGAAGTGGTCCGCGATCTAATCCATGCTCAATCACTGCACGCATAACACCGGCCGTGCCTTCTGGTCGCAACGTTATAGAACGATCTCCGCGATCAGTAAAGGTGTACATCTCTTTTGACACAACATCGGTAGATGCACCCACTCCTCGTGTGAAAAGTTCGGTATCTTCAAATACCGGAAGCTCCATGAGTGAATAACCTGCACGTCGCGCGGGGTCTATGAGTGCTTGGCGAACAAACTCGAAAACATCCGAGCGTGGCGGCATGTACTCACTGACACCTTTAGGCGCTTGAATTTTCTTTCCAACCATTAGTAACGCCCTTTAATAGAATTCAAGTAAGGATTATTTTTGCGCTCGTTTGCCATCGTGGTCGCTCTTCCATGTCCAGGCAGAACCTGTAAGTGGTCAGGTAAAGGTAAGACCTTTTTTCGCAACGTTTCATCCATATCTTTTGCCGAGCCTGTCGGCTGATCTGTACGTCCAATCGAACCAGCAAAGAGAACATCCCCGCTGACTAATACCTCGTTGTTGACTTCAAACATCACCGAACCCCGTGTGTGTCCGGGAGCGTGAATCGTTGTGATCTGCAGACCAACAATCTCGATGACTTCGCCATTTCGCAATTCTCTTACATCGGCTGGTTCTGCAAACTCCATAGCCTCCAATGTCGCTGCGAATTCTGGGCTCACCCAACGCTGCGGATGGATAAGACTGCCCCGATCCTGGCTATGAATATAGGCCGGGATTTCGTATCCATCGGCGATGGGACGTATCGAAAAAGTATGGTCAACGTGGCCATGTGTGGCTAGTACCGCGACTGGTTTCAGGGCATATTCCTCAAGGATGGCAGAGAGCTGATGACTGACATCTGGCATTCCAGGGTCGATTACTATGCACTCGGCGCCTTTACCAGTGGCTAGAACCCAGCAATTGGTGGCAAACATAGGGGCAGCAAATGACTCAATGAGCATACCTACCTCCTATGTCTAGTAATTGACGCCGAACGGCATAGACAGGGTACCTTTTACCCTGTTGAAATGCTCACTTCACGCCCTATGAGTTCGCACTCCTAAGGCCAAACGAATACATAGCGACGTTCATATGAACAACGCGCTGAAAGGATCACCACCATGACCGAGATTAATCCGATGATGCAAGCATCAGCAGCAAGTGCGCTGATTGGAGATCCTGCAGCCTTTGGCCGCGTAGCCGAAGATGGAACTGTTTATGTTCGTACCAGCAATGGTGAAGTAGCCGTAGGTTCATACCCTGGTAAAACTGCTGATGAAGCACTCACATACTTTGTTCGAAAATTTGAAATGTTAGCCGCAGAGGTTGCACTACTTGCTGCGCGTATCAAGAGCGGTGCTCTAGTTCCTTCCGATGCTTATGCCGCGGTAAAGAAACTGCGTGAGCAAGTTAAGGAACTCAATGGCGTCGGTGATCTCGAGGCGCTAGCTGCCTCCGTCGAGCAGATTGAACCTCTCATCGAAGGCCATCGTGAGGCCTATGAATCTAAGAAAGCTGCCGAAGTTGCGGCCAAGAAAGAGCGACTAGAGCAAATTTTAGTTGAAAAAGAAAAGATTGTTGCAGAGGCAGAATCACTTGCTCTCTCTGAAAGTTGGAAAGTAACAGGTGATCGTCTTAAAGTTTTGTTAGATGAGTGGAAATCTGCGCCTCGTTTGGATAAGAAGAGCGATGCCGATTTATGGAAGCGTTTTTCTTCCTCTCGAAATAAGTTTGATAAGCGTCGCCGTACACACTTTGCCGCACTTGAAGCAACGCAGAGTGTCGTAGCAGATGCCAAGAAGGCGATTATTGCAGAGGCGGAATCTCTAGCAACATCAACTGATTGGGTGCCAACGGCTAAAAAGTTCAAAACGCTTATGGATGCCTGGAAGGCCTCTGGTCGTGGCAAACCAAGTGATGATGCAAAGATGTGGGCCCGATTTAAAGCTGCTCAAGATCAATTCTTCACTGCAAAAATCGCTGATCTTGAAAAACGCGATACAACTATGGCTGCAAATTTAATCAAGCGTGAAGAGTTAGTTATACAGATTGAAGCGTTAGTTCCATTTACAAACTTAGATGAAGCTAAAAAGGCACTCCGTGAGCACATGAATTCATGGAGCAAAATCGGTATGACGCATCGAGATAAGCGCGCCGCCCTAGATGCACGTGTACACGCAGTAGAGAGCGTGATAAAAGAGGCAGAGGCCGAGAATTGGCGAAAGACAGATCCAGCCGCAAAAGCCCGTGCTGGTGAAGTTGTTAAGCAACTTGCTGATTCGATAGAGAGCTACGAGAAGATCGCCGCTAAATCATTAGCTGCCGGAAACTCGAAGAAGGCTGCCGAAGCAACCGAGTCAGCGGCTGCACGTCGCGTCTGGTTGGCTGAAGCCGAGAAAGCTTTAGCTGAATTCAACTAATTATTAGTTGTTCGATAGACGTCGTAGACGCCTTCGATAGTTCGAACCGCTGCCAGAACTGCATCTAAGTGTGTTGCATCTGCCATTTCGAAAGTGAATCGCGAGAAGGCAGTTCGATCTTTTGAGGTGCTCACCGATGCACTCAAAATATTTACATGTTGATCCGAAAGCGTGCGCGTAACATCTGCCAAAAGTGAAGCTCTGTCGAGGGCTTCAACTTGAATGTTAACGAGGAAGACCGAGCCTGCACCTGCCCGCCAACTGACTTTAACAACTCGATCCAACTGTGTTTCACGTAAATCTGCAGCGTTGACGCAATCACCGCGGTGAATAGATACACCGCTCCCCTTTGTAATGAAACCCATAATGTCATCACCGGGTACAGGCGTACAGCATCGTGCTAATTTCACAAGGACATCATCGGTACCCTCAACATCTACAGCATTACTTGACCTGCGTGTTGCAGGTGCTCGCGTTGGAAGTACATCCATAGTCGGCTCTGGATGTGAATCATCTCCCCCAAGTGCTACGACCAACTTATCGATAATTGATGCCGCAGAAACATGGCCATCACCAACAGCTGAATACAAACCTTCAATATCGCTATAACGAAGTTCGTGTGCTAGCTCTAGCAATGAATGGCCAGCGAAAATCTTTTGCAACGGTAAGCCCGCTTTTCGCATCTGGCGCGCAATAGATTCACGCCCTGCATCAATAGCTTCCTCGCGGCGCTCTTTGCTAAACCATGCTTTAATTTTAGAGCGAGCTCGAGGGCTTTGCACAAAATTCAGCCAGTCTCTACTCGGTCCAGCGTGCTCTCCCTTATTGGTAACAATCTCCACGACATCACCATTGTTAAGCCTAGATTCGAGTGGGACTAAACGACCGTTAACTTTTGCTCCTGCACATCTAATTCCAACATCGGTGTGTACAGAGAAAGCAAAGTCCACTGGTGTGGATCCACCAGGTAGTGCAACAACGCTGCCTTTAGGAGTAAAGACAAAGACTTCTGGGGAACCTAAATCAAAGCGCAAAGATTCCAAAAATTCAGATGGATCTTCAGTCTCTTTTTGCCATTCATGAAGTTGACGCAGCCAAAGCATCTCTGGTGATGTCTCATTGTTCTCGTGGCCTTGCTTGTACTTCCAGTGCGCAGCAATACCGAACTCAGCCCGTGTATGCATGTCATAGGTACGAATTTGAATCTCGATCGCTTTACCCGTCGGACCAATCACTGTGGTGTGTAGAGATTGGTATAAGTTAAATTTGGGCATCGCGATGTAATCCTTAAAGCGGCCTGGAACTGGCGACCATCTAGCGTGGATAGATCCCAGAACTGCGTAACAATCCCGAACATCATCAACTAAGACTCGGATACCAACCAAGTCATAAATATCATTGAATTCACGGCCGCGAACTACCATCTTTTGATAGACAGAGAAGAAATGCTTTTGCCTACCGGTCACTGTCGCATGGATTGAATCCTTAGCTAAATCGTCAGTGACAACCTCAATAACTTCACGTGTTAATAAATCTCGAGAAGGTGATCTCTCGGCAACTAAACGCGAAATCTCTTCGAACTTTTTGGGCTCTAGAACTTCAAAAGATAAGTCTTCTAGCTCCCACTTGATTGCATTCATTCCAAGGCGGTGCGCAAGCGGTGCATAAATATCTAGCGTTTCGCGTGCCTTTCTTTCAGCACTTTCTACGGCTACGAATCTCCAGGTTCGAGCGTTATGTAAACGATCAGCGAGTTTGATAACCAGGATTCGGATATCGCGAGACATTGCAACAACCATCTTGCGCACTGTTTCAGCTTCTGCTGTTGGTCCATAGGTAAGTCGATCTAACTTTGTTACTCCATCGACTAAATTGGCAATCTCGTCACCAAAATCATGCCGTAACTCTCGCAAGGAGTACGACGTATCTTCAACGGTGTCATGTAAAAGCGCGGCGATCAATGTCTCGGAGTTCAAGCCGAGATCAGCGAGAATTTGAGCAACGGCAACCGGGTGTGTAATGTAGCGTTCACCAGATTTACGTAACTGCCCCTCGTGGGCCTTTTCAGCAACTAGAAACGCACGCTCAACATCAGCGACATCGGTTCCGGCATGGTTTTCCTTGAGCGCACTAATTACTGGTGCAATCAAGGTGTCCACAAGAAAATCCCTTACTTGCGACCTTTGCGCTTTGGTTGATTGCGTGGGCCTCGTGGGCGATCTGCTAGATCAACGGCTGCAGGTGTAGGAGTTACGGTTGGTGCAACTCCTCGACCATTTACACGCTTAGCTAGAGCAACCATCGCAGGTTCTTTCTCGCGAAGTTGGGCCAATACAGGCGGTGCGATGAAGACCGATGAATATGTACCTACTGCTAAGCCGATAAACAGAGCAAGTGAAAGATCTTTCAGAGTTCCGGCTCCAAGAAGACCGGCTCCAACAAAGAGAATAGATCCCACTGGTAGAAGTGCAATCAAAGACGTATTGAAAGATCGAACCAAGGTTTGATTCACTGCAAGGTTGGTGGCCTGTGAATACGTTTGTTTTGAAGTTGCCGTGATAGTTCGTGTATTTTCACGAATCTTGTCAAAGACAACAACGGTGTCATAGAGCGAGTAACCCAAGATTGTTAAGAAACCGATCACCGTTGCAGGCGTAACATCAAAGCCAACTAAAGCATAAATTCCCACAGTAATGAAAACATCGTGCACTACGGCGACAATTGCCGCAACTGCCATCTTAGGTTCAAAGGCCATTGCCAGATAAAGCATGACGCAGATTAAAAATCCAATAAGACCATAGAGAGCTTTACGCGTAATCTCTTTACCCCATGATGGTCCAACGATTTGAGAATCAATAGAATCGGTAGTTACGCCAAACTTTGCCGCTAAGGCGTCTTGAACTGCATTGTTTTGTGCGTTATCGAGTGCAGCTGTCTGAACGCGAACCTTATCGGTTCCAATGTTCTGAACAATTATTTCGCCAGGAACACCAGATGTAGCCACCGCTGCTCTTGCATCTTCTATCGATGCATGCGCTTTTGTAACAGTGAAGGATGAACCACCCTTAAATTCGATTCCAAGGTGCACGCCTTGAAGAGTTAATGCGCCAATCGAAGCCAGGATAAATAACGCAGAAATGGAATACCAGCGTTTGCGGCGTCCAATGAAATCAACAGAAGTTTCGCCTCGATAGAGACGACCACCTAAACCTGAGAGCTTTGACATTTCTTATGCCTCCTTAACAACTGGCAGTGTTCCAGTGCTCTTAGCCGATAGACCCGAATAGCGATGGCCAGATGAATAGAAGTTCACACGCGAAAGAATTGTTACGAGCGGTTTAGTAAAGACAAATACAACAATTAAATCCACAAGAGTCGTAAGTCCGAGAGTGAAGGCAAAACCACGTACGCCACCCACTGCAAAGAAGTAGAGAAGAACTGCGGCAATAATTGAAACGAAGTCGGCAACCAAAATCGTATGGCGTGCACGTTGCCAGCCGGTTTCAACAGCCGTACGCAGAGTGCGACCTTCTCGGATTTCATCTCTAATACGCTCGAAGTAGATAATAAATGAGTCAGCCGTTACACCGATTGCCACGATTGCTCCAGCGATTCCCGCCAAAGTCAGCGTGAAACCAATCCACTTACCGAGCAACAGGAAGAGTAGATAAACAAGTGACCCAGCTACGACAAGTGATCCTACAGTCACAAGGCCGAGGCCTCTGTAGTAGAGAAGTGAGTACAAGAGAACGAGGCCAAGACCCAACGCACCAGCGATTAAACCTGCATTGAGCTGGTCGGCACCAAGAGTCGGTGAAATTTGTTGAACTTCTCCGCGATCAAATGCAAGTGGCAATGCGCCGTACTTCAATACATTTGCAAGATCTTGCGCTTCTACTTGAGAGAAACTTCCTGTGATTTGGGCGTTGCCTGAAGGAATTGGTTCGTTAATTCGCGGAGAAGAAACAACTAAACCATCGAGAACAATCGCAACTTGATTCGTTGGCTCTGGCAATGAAGTAACGCGAGTTGTCAGCGCTCCAAACGCCTTAGTGCCTTCACCATTGAAAGTAAGGCTTACATACCAAGCGCTACCACCTTGTGTATCAATTCCTGCTGAAGCCTTAGAAATCTGACGACCCAAAACCTCTGCGGGAGCCAAAATATACTTAGTAGTTCCAGCGCGATCACATACGGCAATCGCTTCGGTCGGAGAATCCGTTCCTGTTCCTTGCAAATTTGCTAACTTCGTACAATCGAGCGCGGCAAATTTTGCATTAAGTGCAGCACTTACTCCAGCTGCAGGCGTTGCAGTTTTATCAGCTGTGCCATTCGAAATCGCACTTGCTAATACCTGACGGAATCTGAGTTCTGCTGTCTGACCAACTAATTCGACGACGCGTCGGCCTGTATCCCCCGGTACTGAGATAACAATCTGTCGATTAGTACCACTTCCCTGCGCAGCTACTTCAGACTCGGCAACACCGAGTGAGTTAACGCGCTGACGGATAATGGAGACTGCTTGGTCGATTGCTTCATTAGTAACTTTTCCACTTTCACCTGGCGCAATGCGAGGTTGAAGAGTTACTGACGTTCCGCCGCGGAGATCAAGACCGAGTCGCACTGCCGTTGCTCCCTGGACAAATACCAGCCCGGTCATGGCGATGAGCACCAGGCCTAGGATGGCAAGTGAGCGAGCTGGGCGTGCAGTCGTCTTTACCGGTTTATTAGTTGTAGACATAGAGGCAGAGTCTAGGCATCAATCGCCGGTGTGTCGAAAAGCGAGGCGATTTGAGCAGGTGGTGTTCGTCCTATGTGCGAATATCCCAGTGCTGTGGCCACTCTGCCCCGAGGCGTCCGTGCCATAAACCCATTTCGGACTAAAAACGGTTCGGCCACTGATTCAACGGTCTCAATCTCTTCTCCTACCGCGATAGCCAATGTCGATAGTCCGACCGGTCCACCATTGAATCGTTCGACTAAAGCGGTCAATACCCCTCTGTCTAGTCGATCGAGTCCCATCTCATCGACTTCATAAATCTCAAGGGCAGTTCGCGCACCCGATAAATCAATCTGAGAGGCTCCCTGAACTTGACCATAATCACGGACGCGACGAAGTAGGCGATTTGCAATACGTGGCGTACCTCGTGAGCGCCGCGAGATCTCTGAAATCGCATCAGGTGAAATTGAAATCTTTAATAACGCAGCACTTCTTGAGATAACTTGTTCTAACTCTTCATCTGAATAAAAATCTAAATGCGCAGTAAAGCCGAAACGATCGCGCAATGGACTAGTCAATAAACCACTTCGAGTTGTTGCACCTACTAAAGTGAAATGTGGAAGTTGCAAAGGTATCGCCGTTGCACCTGGACCCTTGCCAACAATTACATCGACTCTAAAATCCTCCATGGCTAGGTATAGCAATTCTTCGGCCGGACGTGGCAAGCGATGAATTTCATCGAGAAAAAGAATTTCGCCTTCAACAAGTGATGACAGAATTGCGGCTAAGTCTCCCGCATGTGTAATTGCGGGACCGCTTGTAATGCGAATTGGTGCTGACATCTCACTTGCTAAAATCAAAGCTAACGTAGTTTTTCCAAGTCCAGGTGGACCCGATAATAAAATATGATCTGCCGGCGTTTTACGATGTCGCGCAGCAGTCAGCAATACATCGATTTGTGCGCGAACTCTATGTTGGCCTATGAACTCGCTGAGATTATTCGGACGAAGCGCATGTTCAAGTGCAGACTCCTCCCCTTTTATTGCGGGCTCCACTAGTCGATCCTCAGCCACGGGAGTTCTTTCCATTAGCTAGTGCGTCCTTAAGTAAATCACTCATGTCAACGCTTGAAGCATCCACACCCTCACTCTGTAAACGATTAACCAGCGCCCCTATTGCGTTATCGGATTCTTTAGGCGAAAAACCTAGTGAAACTAAGGCGCTAGATAATTGCTCACGCCATGCAGGTTGATGGCCCTGATATGTACCACTCTCTGAAAGATCTGACAGCTTTCCCTTGAGTTCTAAGATCATGCGTTGGGCACCTTTGCGGCCGATTCCGGGAACGCGTTCTATGGCCGATACATCTTCTTGGGCTATCGCTCTGCCTAAGTCCTCTGGAGTTAATACGCTTAAAATTGAGAGTGCAACCTTAGGACCTACACCTGAAACCGTTTGCACTAACTCGAAAAGTGAGCGCGCTTGTTCGCTAAGAAATCCAAATAAAGTCAACGAATCTTCGCGCACTACAAGAGATGTAAATAGTTGGACTGACGAACCCAACGTAACTGCGCCACTTGTTGATGGATTTACTAAGACACTTAAACCAATGCCACCGACTTCGACAACAAGTCGATCACTATGGATAGATCTAACAGTTCCAGTGATCAGAGAAATCATTTATCCACGCAAACCTTTAAGTCGAATTTTTTCAGCGGCAAGTGCATCTGCTATTTTCGCATTTGCTGCACCTCGCCAAATATTACAAATTGCCAGAGCTAGCGCATCGGTTGCATCAACGGGCTTAGGGATAGAGTCGAGGTTCAAAAGTTTTTGTACCATCTGCGCAACTTGAGCTTTGTTGGCTCGGCCTGATCCAGTAACCGCAGCTTTGACCTCACTAGGTGTATGCATCATTACGGGTATTCCGCATTTAGCCGCAATCAAAAGTGCAATGCCTGCGGCCTGACCTGTACCCATAACAGTTCGCACGTTGTGCTGTGCAAAAACACGTTCAACGGCAATTACATCGGGTTTCCAAATATTGACCCACTCATTAATTTGACGATCAAGTTCTAGAAGTCGAGACTCAAGTGGCAGCTCGGTAGGCGTGAGAATTACTCCAACGCCGACCATAGTTAATGGAGCGCCCACAGTTCCTTCGACGATGCCTATTCCACAACGGGTTAAGCCTGGATCAATTCCCAGTACTCGCATCTATCCACCCGATTTCTTTTCCATTAACTAAGTATTAAAGCCTAGGCTTTGACGGCAAAGAGTTAGTCCAGGCTCGCCATAACTTCATCTGAAACATCAAAGTTGCTGAATACATTCTGCACATCATCGAGCTCTTCTATTGCATCGATGAGTTCAAAAACCTTTTTAGCACCTTCTGCATCTAATTCGATATGCATAGATGGTAGAAATGACGAGTCGGCAGATTCATAGTCAATGCCAGCGTTTTGTAGAGCTGTTCGAACTACAACCAGATCACTGGATTCACTGACAACTTCAAAAGCTTCACCTAAATCATTGACCTCTTCAGCACCTGCATCTAAGACTGCCTCAAGAATTGTATCTTCCGTTAAACCAGAGATTTTCTTAACGATGATGACACCTTTGCGATTAAAAAGATAAGCAACCGAACCAGGATCAGCCATTGATCCACCGTTTCGCGTTACTGCTACACGTACCTCTGATGATGAACGATTGCGATTATCAGTTAAACACTCAATCATGATTGCTACACCGTTAGGACCATAGCCTTCATACATAATGGTTTGATAATCGGCTGCACCCAGCTCTAATCCAGCACCACGTTTGATCGCGCGCTCAATATTATCGGCCGGCATTGAAGATTTCTTGGCTTTAGTGATCGCATCAAAGAGAGTTGGATTGCCTTCAATGTCAGCTCCACCATTTCGTGCCGCAACTTCAATTGCACGAATCTGTTTTGCGAAAACTTTTGCACGGCGGCTATCGATGATCGCCTTCTTATGCTTGGTTGTCGCCCATTTGGAATGGCCTGACATGGTGAACCCCTTTTTCCTTGACTCGAACTACTGTACCTTCTGTAATGCTGGCTTTGCCACTTCCTCAATAAAGTATCGATGAATACGGTGATCTGCTGTTAACTCTGGATGAAAAGATGTAGCAAGCAGATGTCCAGAACGAACCGCAACTGGATGGCTATCCACACTAGCTAGGACTTCAACATTTTTGCCCACTCGTTCAACCCATGGCGCTCTAATAAAGACGGCACGGATCAAATCCGTTGAACCATCATTGAATGCAATGTCAGACTCGAAAGAATCTACTTGACGTCCAAATGCATTTCGTCTAACAGTTATGTCTAGGCCGCCAAATGTTTTTTGACCCTCTTTGGCATCTAAAATCTCATCGGCCAACAAAATCATTCCGGCACATGATCCGTAAACGGGCATTCCTGCAGCGATTCGCCTAGCCAGCGGTTCAAGAAGACCAAATATCTCAGCTAATTGAGCGATTGTCGTTGATTCACCGCCTGGCAAAACTAGTGCGTCAACAGCAGCTAATTCACTGGGCCTACGAACAGTTGTTGGCTGGACTCCACATGCAATGAGTGCGCTTATATGTTCGCGGACATCACCTTGTAATGCGAGTACTCCAACTTTCATATATTTGTTTGATTACCAACCGCGCTCAGCAAGACGGTGTGGCGCTGGAAGATCGGCAACATTGATGCCGACCATAGCTTCACCTAACCCGCGAGATGCATCAGCGATAACCTTTGGATCATCCCAGAATGTTGTTGCACGAACGCATGCTGCTGCGCGTTGGGCGGGATTACCTGACTTAAATATTCCGGAGCCGATAAAGACACCATCTGCGCCCATGCTCATCATCAATGCAGCATCTGCAGGTGTTGCAATACCTCCGGCAGTAAAGAGAACAACTGGAAGCTTTCCCTTCTCTGCAACCTCTTTAACTAATTCATACGGAGCTTGCAACTCTTTAGCAGCTACATAGAGTTCGTCTTCACGCATAGAAGATAGGCGACGAATCTCGCCATTGATTTCGCGCATATGTTGCATCGCATTTGAAACATCTCCTGTTCCGGCTTCACCTTTTGAACGAATCATTGCAGCACCTTCATTGATACGGCGAAGTGCTTCACCAAGATTTGTAGCACCGCATACAAATGGAACGGTGAAATTCCACTTATCAATATGGTTCTTGTAATCAGCAGGTGTCAAAACCTCTGATTCATCGATGTAGTCAACGCCTAATGACTGTAAAACTTGAGCTTCAACAAAATGGCCGATGCGAGCCTTAGCCATAACTGGAATTGATACTGCGGCTTGAATCTTTTCAATCATGTCAGGATCTGACATGCGAGCTACGCCACCTTGGGCGCGAATATCGGCAGGTACGCGCTCAAGGGCCATGACTGCAACAGCGCCAGCATCTTCGGCAATCTTTGCCTGTTCAGCGTTAACGACATCCATAATGACGCCGCCTTTGAGCATCTCTGCCATGCCGCGCTTGACTCGTCCAGTACCTGTTACTTCAGTCATTGCCGTTCTCCGATTTTCTGAGCTCCATTAGGTGGACCATCCTACTTTGTCGCAGAGCTACTCGCTTGCGGAATTGGATGGGTGAAATCAGGGGCCTTGTCCGTGAGAGCGATCCAAATCTGACCCGGGGCAAAGAGGATAGGTGCACCTAGTGCATCAGTCCATGTCGTCCCTACATCTGGACTATTTCGGACCCAGGTGCCAGCGAAAGTTTGACCATCGCGCAGTATGAATCCAGCGCCGGTACCAACCGTATTAGAAAAGGGTGTAACTCCCCCAACTTTGTCGAAATACTCAGAGTCAGTTATTGAAACCAATTGGATAACTAAGGTTGTAGGACACAGCTGTTTACCGGTGCGTACAACATTTGGATGTGAGTTATGGAAAAGTAACCAACATTTATCTTTTGCCGACCAATCGGCTCTATATCGCGCAGCCGGCCAATGCATCGTCGCTGTGGTTGTACTCACTCCATTTTTTGGTGCCTTACCAAAACTCCAGCCGACTGATTTTGCTGTATCAACTACATAGGATTTTTCAGCAACTTCTGCCATCAATAAGTCTGCACGCAGCACCATTGAATACGGATTCACCCTCGTAGGATCACGCGTATAAATAGTTGGCGGCTGTGCTTGTGCGCCAAGATTTTGTAAATTCGCTGCAGCAATCACTGGCAAAAGTTTCTTTTGCGCACCACTGTAAGCAAATGCAACTCGACCATATTGACTTAGGATTTCTATATCTGAAATTCGTGCACTTCTAACTGGGCCCACTTCTGTTGGAAGTCGTGAAGAGAAGATTACTGCCAATCTAGTAAGTCCGCCTTCTACCTGCTCTATATAGACAACATCGGCATCTTCTAGGCCAATTTGAGGGTGGGCCAAATTTGTATCATCAATTTTGACCACAAGCAGTTTTCCATTGGTGCCTTCACGACCGCTCAGTACATTTGTTGCAACGTGCTTCGGTTTTAGTTTGCTGATCGCCGTTGATACTGAGCTACAACTTGTGAGAGTAAGTGAGATGGAGACAATGAAGACCAGGGTTAGGTATTTAGAGCGCATCGGTCTCAAACTCATATGTCACCGGTAATGGCGCAGTACCGGCTAAGCGAAAAAGGCGAATTGCAACTCTTTTTCGAACTGCCTGCGTAGATGAAACCGAATCGGTGTGAAGTGAGATTGCAATGCGTATTTTGGCAGTTAACAGTGAGAGCTCACTGAAAAGTGCCGCTTCAGCTGGAGTTGCCTGCTCTTGGCCATCGATAAGAAGAAATGAGAGAGCTCCAGATAATGCAGACTCTGCGCCAGATCTCTCTTGCACACTGGCTTCACGTGCTTGATATGCCGCCGAAGTGAGCAACAAGGTTGAAGCGGGATCTGCAAAATCACTGCGTGCAATTTCTAATGCGATCGCCGCCCTGCGCTGAAGTAAGCCATCAAGATTGGCCCAACTTGTTTCAACGCGATGATGCAAACGATCTAAACGCGTAGCTAGAAACGATAGGTACCAAGCAAAGGTTAATAAAACTAAAATAACGAGAAGTGTTGTCTTCATTTCTTATCTTCATCACGATTGAGGAGTCGATTCCATGAGCGACTTTCTGAAACTAAACTGACGCCTTCGCCACCGACTAATGCCATCTCATAAATAGAGAAAATCTGCTGAGCAACAACTTCCCAATCAAATATCTGAGCATGTGCTTTCCCGGCCTTGGATAAATCGTTTCGTTTATTGTCATCGCGCAGAAGATCAATAATCACTTTGGCAAGTGCAGTTGAGTTCTCGGATTCAAATAGTGCGCCAAACTCCCCACCACCTAACAAAGAGTCAAAAGCAGGAATGTCACTGGCCACCGCACACGCTCCACCGGCTAACGCTTCAGCCAAAATAATTCCAAAGGATTCACCACCAGTATTTGGGGCTACATAGAGCGCAACTGACGCCATGAAATCGGCTTTATCCTGCTCGCTAATACGCCCTAGAAACTCAAATCGTTGACGCAATTGCGGATCGATAGCCTTAATAAAATCTTCTGGGTCACCGGGTCCTGCAACAAAAACTTTCACATCGGGAGCAAACCTGGCGATTATCGGCAGTGCATCGACTAATACTTGTAAACCTTTTCTTGGCTCCTCAAAGCGGCCGATAAAGCCAATCGTGTTTCCGCTCCACTTTTCTTGATGCACTCCATTTGCATAACGCGAAGCATAAATACCGTTTGGAATTACCACTGCGTCTGTATCTAAGTGGTTGGTTAAAGTAAGGCGTGCAGCTTCAGATACTGCAATACGTGCAGAAAGTTTTTCAATTGCTGGCTCTAGAATCGGACCAATCGCATAAATAACTTTTTGATGTTTAGCTGCAGCATGGAAGGTTCCGACCATAGGACCTTCTGCAGCCCAGCACGCCAATAGAGAAATCGATGGAATGGCAGGTTCATGAAGATGCAAGAGATCGAAATCTCCCTCACTAATCCAATGCTTCACTCGATTGAAAGCAATGGGACCAAATAAAACGCGCGCGACTGCGCCGTTATAAGGAATCGAAATTGGTTTACCGGCACTAGTCACATAACTAGGCAATGTTGACTCATCGATCACGGGTGCAAGCACTGAGACGGTGTGACCGGCGGCAATAAGAAACTCTGCTAAATCACGAATGTGGTTTTGCACTCCCCCAGGTGTGTCCCAACCATAAGGACAAACAATTCCAATGCGGAGTTTTTTCGTCAGCATTATTCGCGATCCTTAAAATCGCCATCAATCCAGATCCGTTGCATCATGTGCCAATCGTGAGGATAGGCAGTGATTCCCTGAGCAAAAAGATCGGCGCTATTTTGAACAATCTGAGCGATTCGTTCAGCCTCAGTTCCCACAGCTGGAATAGGGACCAAAGAAAAATCAATGTGTATTCCATTTTCCGTGTATGAAATCATTGCGCAAATTAATGGTGCACCCGTCTTTAAGGCCAGGATAGCCGGCCCTGCTGGCATACGCGCCGGTCCACCAAAAAAAGTAACATCGATGCCAGAGCGAGATAAATCCCTATCTGCAGCCAAAGCTATGACGCATCCAGATCGGATGCGTTGTGACAATGTGGGAAGTACACGGCCATCTAAAGGCAGGGCCTCCATTCCAAATGCTGCACGGTATTCCAAAAATTTCTTAAACAAGGCTTCAGGTTTTAAGTGTTCTGCAACCGTAACAATCTTTGCACCCTTGCCACAAAAGTATGCTGCTGCGTGATCATAGTTTCCAACATGCGGCAAAGTGACTATTGCGCCTTTACCTGCAGCTATCGCATCCAGAAGCAAATGTTCATCCGTTGCCGTCACGGTGTCATTGATACGTTGCGGTGACCAATCTGGCAATCGAAATGTGTCACACCAATATCTAATTGCTGATCTCATAGCTTTATAAACTAGAAGATCCAAATCAAGTGCTGTTATGTCTTTCTGCGTTCTGGCTAAATTTGAGCGCAAACGAACCACGCTCTTGCCATTTCTTTTTGTCAAAATATCTGCTACGCGATTGGCATTTGTGTAGACAAAGTTTTCAGGTAGCCAACGTAGAACACGCCAAGCGGTGAAATAGCCCCATGCAGATATTGTTTGCATCATTTACTTCAGGGCTCGCTTTACAATCAGCATTCTTTGCATAACAGTTACAATTCCTAAGATTGCCAACAACCACATTCCGAAAGTCAAAATATATGGAACACCAAGGCCATCCAAGGCAATAGCTGACATAGAAATCATCAAACGTTCGGTTCGCTCTGCTATTCCCCCGTTGCATGCAATCTGATAACTCTCAGCTTTTGCGCGGATATATGGAACTAACATTCCAGTTACTAGGCTGGCCAAAACCACATAACTGAGTACATCGTCTTGGCTTATCAAATAGATCGTTATGCCAACAAGAATCGCAGAATCTGTAATTCGATCGATAGTTGAATCGAGGAAGCCTCCCCATGTACTAGCTCCGGTTTGAGAAACTCTGGCCATAGTTCCATCGAAGAGGTCGCTAAGTGCGAAGATAAAGATAACCGCCGTGCCCAGAAAAAACTCACCTCTTGGATAGAAATACAGGGCGCTGATAACGACGCCGAGGGCTCCCACCCACGTCACTGCATTGGGCGTAATGCCAATTCGCAGAGCAAACCTGGCTACGGGTGTTATTAATCTCGTAACCAGTGGTTTCAAAGTACGACTAATCATCAGGTCCCATCGTAGGCTGAGCAGGTGAAAACCCAAGCATCCCAACTAGCTATCGCCATATATGGCCACATAAGCGCCGATCCTGCCGCCGTGGCCGAGGCTCTAGGTGGCCACCTTGGCTCCAGTCCAGATCCCCACACCGATTGCGCAATTTTCGTCGTCAATCCCGCCATGGGTATTGATCAAGAGAGCATCGATATCTGGCAGAGCTTGGACGAGTTTCAAACTCCACGCATGGTTGTCGTTACACATTTAGCTGACTCAACCTCTGATTTTGATGATGCGGTCATGTTAGCAAACCGCGTTTTTGACCAGATGGCAACACCTTATTTAGTTCTCCACGATGAAGCCGGTCTGCCCTGTGCCCTTATCTCTTTAGAGACGATGCGTATCATCGATTACAGCACGGTTCCTGCTACCGATAGCGCATGCGAACCAGAACATGAGACCTTGGTGCAAGAGTTTCGTGATGAGTA
>WLKQ01000050.1 GCA_009701185.1 Actinomycetota bacterium
GAGTGTGAAAGCTTGCTGATTAGTGTCAGCAGTTATTTTTTGCACGGATTATTGGTTTACGAGATCATTCCGGCTTCCTCGGCCCGCTTCCCCTGCCTCAACATCCAAAGTCGAGACCGTTCACCCCCAAGTTGTTATCTCCATCGTGTCGCTAACTTTCAATTCAAGCCTGTTGGCTCACTTTGACTGCTAGCAATGAGATGAGAAACTCATTGGAGAAAAAGAAACGTATTTCTCTTTCTCTATGTAATTGTCAATTGCGATAAATCCGTTCTTGGCGTCGACTAATCCCCCGTCAATTTTTTACAATTGAGCGGTCGATCGGAGCGGCGGTGGGTCAATTGTAGGTCATCAATTCGGGGTTTCATAATCTGGGCTATCACCGATCGTTACGCATCGGTAGTGAGCGAATTGCTGGCAGGAGTGTTGAACTAATCTTCGTAACGCTTAGACGCTTTTCCGCTCTTTCCTGATGAACCACGCGAAACAACGCGGGCAACTTCTCGATCAGCTTCACGCGCCTTAATCGATTCTCGCTTGTCGTGGGCTTTCTTTCCCCTGGCAACTGCGATCTCAACTTTTGCTTTACCGTCTTTGAAATACAGCGATAAAGGAACGAGCGTGGTTCCCGAATCTTTAAGTTTTGCAATCAATTTATTTAATTCGGCTTTATTAACAAGGAGTTTGCGCTCACGTCGTGGTGTGTGATTGGTCCACGTTCCCTCTGTGTATTCAGGAATATGTACGCCACTCAACCACAGCTCACCATCATTGACCATGGCAAATCCATCAATCAGCGATGCACGACCGAGCCGCAGAGATTTAACTTCAGTGCCGGTTAGGACTAATCCGCACTCATAGACATCGTCAATTGAATAATCGTGACGCGCTTTCTTATTCTGGGCGATGACCTTGCGGCCGACTTCTTTCACCATAACCGCATCACCTCCTAGTAAAAAACTCTTTCGTTAGAGTACTAGACCTTTAGGTAGCGGCGCAGTGTTATCACTGAGGCAACCGTAGATACAAGCAGACCAGTGAAAAGTAAGTAACCGGATGCAACCCAGACTTCTCCCCAACCAAAGAACTTGGTAAATGTCAGCAAAGGCGCAACTTTGGAATCTATAACGCTTTTTAGCGCAGCTAACAATCCCGTAGATAAAGCCCACCCAACAATTGCGGAGATAATTCCTTCAAGCAGAAATGGCAGCTGAATCGACCATGATGATGCACCGACAAGTTTCATAACTCCGGTTTCACGCCGTCTATTGAAAGCTGCAATACGCAACGTATTACTGATCAAAAGTGCAGCGGTAAGCACGGATGCAAGGCCAACCAATAGCGCTCCGTTCCGTAAAACCTCTAAGAGCTTAAAGAACTTATCTAGAATTGCGCGCTGATCTTGAACAACATCAACTCCAGGACGTCCACTGAAGGCGCTGACGATTACTGCAAACTGAGTTGGATCCTTTAATTTAACGCGAAATGACTCCGGTAACTGATCTGCCGTCACATTTTGCGCAATAGCTGAATCTTTAAAACGCTCTTGAAAGCGGGTAAATGCTTGGGCTTGTGACTCATAAAAAACACTCTCCACGACCGGCATGCTTTGAATATCTTGTTGTATCTGTAAGCGCTGTCCGGATGTAATAATTCCTCCAGCGCACGATGGGGATTCAGACAATGTGCCGCATAGAAAGACTGATACTTCAATCTTGTCATACCAATAATCTTTCATTGCACCGACCTGGGCATTAGCGAGCAGCCCAATACCAAGCAATGAAAGTGAGATAGCGGTCGTGACGATAACGGCAAATGTCATCGTCATATTTCGACGAAGGCCAATACCTACTTCACTGATCAGAAACTTTGCGCGCATCTGTGACCCCTATCCCGTGTATCCATAGACACCACGAACTTGGTCACGAATTACATGGCCAAGATCTAATTCAATAACCCGCTTGCGCATTTGATCCACAATTCCTGAATCATGTGTAGCCATTAAAACTGTTGTGCCCTCGCGATTAATGCGGTCGAGCAGTTTCATAATTCCCACACTTGTTGCAGGATCAAGGTTTCCAGTTGGCTCATCGGCAATCAAAATCGGTGGGCGACTGACGTATGCGCGGGCGATTGCCACGCGCTGTTGCTCTCCACCTGAAATCTCTGATGGAAGACGATCACCTTTATCTTCAAGACCTACAAGCTCTAATACTTCAGGAACTTCGCGATTAATCTCTTTCTGCGAATATCCCAAGACGTGCAAAGCGAAAGCTACGTTTTCGGTAATAGTTTTATTTGGAAGAAGTCGGAAATCCTGAAATACCGTTCCAACCTGGCGGCGAAGCTCTGGAACTTTATGGTTAGCAAGAGTTCCAAGATCTTTACCTGCAATGTGAATAACTCCAGAAGTTGGACGCTCTTCTCGAAGGACTAAGCGCAGAAAAGTTGACTTACCCGAACCCGATAAGCCGACAAGGAAAACAAACTCGCCCTTAACGATTTCAAGGTTCACCGACTCTAAAGCGGGACGTTCCTGTCCCGAATAGACCTTGGTGACGTTCTCAAAGCGAATCATTTAAATCTCCCATTGCATCTGCGAGGCGGATATATCCACCCTCGGCCTGTCCTTAGTTTATGGATGCAAGTGCAGAATTCACGCTTATAACTCGCATATGAGCGTGAGAAATGTGTGAGATTACCCAAAATATGGGCGACTTCTATCTGGTCTCAACCGGTGAGTCAGCGATTGCCGAAGTAGAGAACCGGTGATTGAGGAACTATGGCGCAAGCCATTTACGTACTTTGGCGCCAGCGAATTAAGTGCTTTGGCGCTGGTGACTTACGAACTACGGCGCCAGCGAATTACGAACTACGGCGCCAGCGAATTCCAGCTTCGATGAACTCATCGATCTCGCCATTGAGAACGGCAGATGTGTTTCCGGTTTCATAATCTGTTCGCAAATCTTTCACCATTTGATAGGGAGCAAGGACATAGGAGCGCATCTGATTTCCCCACGATCCTGAGTTATCACCCTTAAGCGCATTCATCTTTGCCTGCTCTTCTTGTCTGCGACGTTCTAATAATTTAGATTGCAAAACGGCCATTGCTGTCGCCTTATTTTGAATCTGTGAACGCTCATTTTGGCAGGAGACAACAATGCCTGTTGGAATATGTGTCAATCGCACAGCCGAGTCAGTTGTATTCACACCTTGTCCACCAGGACCTGATGAGCGATACACATCCACCCGTACTTCCTTTTCATCAATTTCTACATGATCACTTTGTTCGACAACTGGCACAACTTCAACGCCGGCAAAAGATGTATGTCGACGGCTTTGGCTATCAAAGGGTGAGATACGCACTAAGCGATGGGTGCCTTGTTCAACAGATAAGGTGCCATAGGCGAAAGGAGCAGTAACACGAAACGTCGTAGATTTAATTCCAGCTTCTTCGGCATACGAAGTTTCTAAGACATCAACTTTAAAATCATGTCGTTCGCAGTAGCGCAAATACATGCGCATAATCATCTCGGCCCAATCAGCGGCTTCAACACCGCCAGCCTCTGAACGAATGGTAATCAGCGCATCACGATCATCGTATTCACCGTTGAGAAGAGTTTGAACTTCTAGTTCGCTCACTGCTTTTCTCACGGAATCAAGTTCCCGCTCGGCATCGGCAATGCCAGTTCCATCAGGTTCACTTGCAGCTAGTTCGAAGAGAATCGATAACTCTTCAACATGTCGGCGCAACGTTGTCAGCTTATTAATTTCGGCTTGTACTCGCGATAAACGACTAGTGATCTTTTGAGCGCTTTCAGGATCGTCCCAAAGATTAGGTACGCCTGCTTCTTCTTCTAGAACTTCGGCTTGTTTTCGCAGTTTAGGAAGGTCGAGCACTTTTTCAATTGAAACAAGGGTCGCGTCGATTGCATCGATCTCTAGTCCATATTCACGCGCGGCCATATGGGAAGGATAGCGGAGTTGCCTAATGAAGCCGAATTCCGAAGAGATAAAACCCCTCTTGCACTTCATTAGTAGTTCCCGCATGCGCAGTGAGGAACGCAGAGTCCATGTGTGTAAATGGAACTCTAAACGGAAACACTACTTCTGCATACGTTGATATTTTTACTGAACTCCCGTCGCATTGCACATCTCTTAAAACTATTCCTTTCATTTCATTGCGCTTCATTGAACCATTGTCACTACTCCAATTATGAAGCTCCAATAGGACATTAAGGGTGGCCCGATTGCAGTCAATTGGAATTGAACGGTGTGCAGAATTATTGATGGCTGCAAGTGGAGCTGTAAACATATTTCCTTTGCCGATGTAATAGGCGGATTCATCGAGTGTGTGTACCGCTCGTTGTGCTGCAGCCTCAGTTGCTTGCACTAAAGATCTCTTAGCAACGAAAACTGATGCGATATCACTCATGACCATGAGAGAAGCAACCGTAATCAGAAATAGCCCGATGATGACGACGCTTAATGAACCTGATTCGTCGTGACATTTATTCTTGATGGTTTCAATCTCTTTGCCGACATGCGCGATTGCACCCAGGAGCTTGTTATCTACGCCTATGGGCTTACCAACTACATCCATGGGCTTACCAACTACATCCATGGGCTTACCAACTACATCCATGGGCTTATGTATTCCTGAGCCGATGCTTCAATAGTTCGGTGCGAACCATGATCAATAAATGTAATTGTTAAACGAATGCGCCCATCGGCAGAAAAACATGGTTGATTCGTGCATTCATAGCGTGCAGTTAGGCTCTTTACCTCATCATCAGTCAGCCCTAAGTTATCGGCAATTACCGATACTGCTTGTTCCGAAACTATTCGCCCAGCGTGATCACTGTCGCTTGCAACGTATGCACGTAATCCTTCGCGTGCAAGGACCCGAGCAATCTCTTCATTTCCGCTAACAGAGGAAAAGTGATTGAGATACATGAAAATAGGAATGAAAAGTGGAATTGCCAATGCAACAAACTCAACGACCGCGCTTCCTGCATCTTCGCTGAATCGTTGCTGGAGAGATTTGAGATGCTCGCATAGGCGAACGAGACTCCACGTGGCACCTATGTTTCGCAGCTTCAATTCACGTCTTCCATGATTGCAACGCCCTTGACGTTGGTGCTCGGGGCGCCGCCCAATAGTTCAATTAATCCGGGGACAATTGATGGCACCAATGAGCGACGATGAGTAACTAACACTCTGATGTGAGTGAATGAATCTGGAGAATTCAGCTCTATAACTTCATCGGAGACAGCTAGCTCTCCGCTGATTGCTCGAGTGGAAGCATCACTTTCAGCCAGCGCTAAATCACCATTGCGAATGTTTGTGGCGATAATTATTTGCAACCCAACAAGAAATAATATGAGTAGGGGTATCAGAACCATAGAGCTTTCTACATTTCCTTGATCCTTGCGGAACAAAGACAGCAAAGTATGAATCTTTCTTCTGTGGACTGGGATGAAACACACGGGAATGAACATTTCACGAGCCTTAGCGAATCCCGTTCATTGCATCCAAAGAATTCTTTAGGATCGTTGTGAGGCGTGGTGCTGCAATAGTCCAAATTGCTGTCACTAATCCGGTTGTCATAAGAACGACTAAAACCCATCCGGGCACATCGCCGCGTTCATTGCGAAGGCGTGCATAAAAACTCTTATGCGCATGGATGAGCTTCTCGCGAAATATCAATTCCATGGTAACGAGTGATGTTGCAAATTTTTTCATTATTCCTCCTATATATGGTTTGGTGGTGGCTGTTGCTTGGTGGCTGTTGCTTGGTGGCTGTTGCTTGGTGGCTGTTGCTTGGTGGCTGTTGGAGTCTGCTCTTGGAATCAGTCGTGAACTGATCCGCATTTTTTTATGTGTATATCAAGGTCGTCGAACGATGTTCATGTGCCGGAGCTTTGTTCATCGCTCTCCCCCCACTGACATGTGCAGCTAGGGTGACGCGAGAATCGATGAATGGTTGGTGCGTACGGATCCAAATAATTTAAATGAATTTGAGCCCCCATTAAAGTTGACTCCCCAGTGTCGATAAATCTCAACACTGTATGTGCTGCAATTGCTGCTAGTTGATGTGCGATTGCAATTGGGAACTCTTCACATGTTCCCGATGCAGCAGAGAGGCGATTATGAAAACTGCCATAGCGTTCAGCCTCTCCTAACGTTAAACATTGCACGCATGGCGTTTTTTCTGGGCGAACTAAAGGTCCACATGTAGCAATTCCGCCGGCAAGTTTTCCAATCAAGAGATGGTCCTGTCCATCTTTGACTAAGTGATTGATGAGTTCTGGTTCGAAACTTCCAACAATCACTCTAATATTTCGTTCTGGAATTTTTACCTGCACCGGCTTATGAATAGAGCCAGGGTGAGATGCAACTGGAAAAAGTGACCATTCACGCGATAGCTCCTCAAGTCTGCTTTGAAAACTAAGGCCAATATCACTTGTTCTTAGTGCTCCTGAGCCTAAATCGCCATCACTAATGCTCTGATGTCCATGAGTGGAATTTAATGCGAAACGAGTATTAGTAACACCGCTTGCCAAAAGGATAGAAAAAAGAAGAGTCGCAGTTCGAGAACTTCCAAAGATCTCTACGCCAAAATCTTGGCGCGTAGAAAGTACTTCGACTCCTCCATCTGCAACTCCGGTCAACCACGTTGCCTGACTTAGCTCTGGAGCCAAGCGCCGCTGTAGCTGACTGTAGGCCGCATCTCCACTCTGATCTTCGGTATGAAGTGCACGTGAAGGTATGGAGGATTGAAATCTATTATGCAAAGTAATTTTATTTCTAACGGTGTCTAGGAAATTTGCAGCAAAGAGCTGCGCTAAGACTGCATCAATTACATCTAGAGGGGCACATAATTGCGAACTTATATCTTCTGGGGTATTTACTCCATTCAACGCTGTGATGATTGCTCGTGCGCCACCATGAAATATCTCTATAGCGTGCGTTGGACCAGCCACACACATCGATCTCTCTTCTTGTGACATGGCTTGGCTTATATAGACGCCATTTTTCAGGCGTGGATAAGTCAAATGAAATCGTGATACTGAAGTTTCTGATCTAGCATCTGCGCTATCTGATCGAGCCTCTGTACTTTCTAATCCGCTATCAGAGCTAACTGATGCACGCTTGGTGGTATCCGATCCAATGATTCTGATTTTTGCTTCGGTTGTTGTTGTCATGTGGGTTAGGGTGCTGGCTCACTGACGTTTTACTCCGAGGTTAGACATAATCTGTGGAGCGAGCCAAGTTTTCACTACTCACCGTGACGCTAAACCCACTGTCCGGATTCCTTGCTGCACTCCTTGCTGCATTCCTTGGCTACTAGCTGTAAGGCACGAGAAAACCCCACCATGCACAGCACGATGGGGTTTCCTTAACGCTAGACGTTTACGCGTTTACCGATGAATGGGTAAAGAGGCGAACGAAATTTAATTACTGAGCTTTGCCAAGGATGCGATTGACCTTGGTGCCACACACTGGGCAGATGCCCTGTGCCATGCGACGTCCAGAGTCGGAGACCTTTACAGTTCCCTCGAAATCACGCTTCTCTTTGCATTTCACACAGTAAGCGTCACCTTTATATGTCTCTGTCATTGACTTCCTCCATCCACGCTTGCGATTCCCAATCGGGCCGCTCCCCGTGTGGGGCAGGCGTTGTTAAGTACGACGATACCCCCAGAAATGGGCATCTGTACCTAACTACCCTGGATTATTTAGGAGTTTTTTGAGTACTTCTGGCACGGCGAGCGCGGTTTCAGCGGCCTCATAGCCATCTAAATAGGCAGATGCAAGCTCTGACCTGGGGAAACGCTCCAGCAACTCCTTGAACTGAGCTCCATGGTCTGAATACTGAAGGTGAATCGCCTCGTGATACAGGACGTAGTCCAGGGCAAAATCTGGCGCACCTTTGAGACGATCTGAGATACGAATGGTGCGATCAACGCTTGTGCATGAACCCCAGCGCTCGCGCATAGCCCTCCAAGCCACATCTGCTGGTCGAAGCTCTATCTCAGGGGCGAACTCCTGCAGTAGCTCCCCAATTCGCTCGGCTAAAGCACTCTCACTCATCGTAACGGCCGCCTCTTGGGCGCGGATCTTGGCCACCATCTCCGGCACCATCGCTCGTTCATCTGCCTTGCTCATTCGGGCAGGTATTGAGACGACTATTCGTCCGCCTGCACGATAGGCCGACACATTTCTCTTTCGGCGCTTTGACCGGATTACGACGATTTCACCCTCTGAGATTCCTGGCAAAGTTGCATCACTATCAAGCTCTGAACCCTCCAGCGATGAGTCATCGATCTGCATGCTCTCAAAGGTATCTGCTGACAATTGAATTATCAGAAACCTCAACCTCGTGTTGAGAGATTTTTCAAAAGAAATAAAACGCAATACAGGAGAAAAAACTGTTTTGTCAATCCGCAGTTCAGTTGATTCTCAGGTGAATACGAATTACGGTACAACCACGAACTCCTCGGATAACTGTTCTATATCAGCAAGGGGAAGGCTGATACAGAACGAGCGCCCGGGGAGTTCGCTTTTCTTTTTTGCCTTTATTTTTCACATGAGGTTCCGCCTTTCTAATGGCGGAACCTGTAGTGATCCTCATTCAAGGCTGCGCCACCATGATTCAGAGCTGCATAAATGTGTAACCGCTTTCAGTATTATAGATAAAGGCGCGCAGGCATGAATTGAAGGGTTATAGCGAGAATAAGTCGTCGGTTATAACGAGGATAAGTCGTCGGGAATTTCGATGCTTCCTAAGTAATTTTCTGGCGTTAATAGATCATCTGCCGAGGGCAAAATTCCACTCCAAATTTGATCGCGCATCTGAATATCTCGTAACTCAGTTACAGATTTCCAAAATGTAGTTGCTTCGCGCGCACGCCGTGGTGAAACTTGAAGTCCAAAAAGATTTGCGAAAAGTTGCTGAGTCGGCGCAGATGTTGCACGACGTCGACGCAAAGTTTCTTGAAGCGCTGCAATATTTGGAAGACGATCGCCAGCGGCTTGCGCAACTATTGCTTCATTCCAGCCATCGACAAGTGCAAGAACAGTTTCTAACTTAATCAATGCTGCACGTTGTGCTGGAGTTTCCTCCGGTGTGAAAATTCCACTGCTGAGCGCAACCGTGAAACTCTCTGGGTTAGTCGGATCAAATTCAGCATCGGTACCGGCGGAAGCTTCGAAAGCATCCTGTGCCTGACGTTGAATAGCATCGATATCTATATGAATACCTTTTCCATAATCTGACACTGCCGTGCGAATGTAGGCAACAAGCCAAGGGTTGTGCGCAAATAGTCGCGCACCCGCACTCTCACGTAGCGCATGGAAAATTCGAATCTCATCCATAGGAATATCGAGATCCTGACCCCACTCATCTATGTTTTGTGAAACTAGTGCTGGGAAAGCAGAATCAAGAAGAGGCAGGCCGACATCGTGAATGCCTGTTGCGCTACCGGCAAGCATCCCAATTGACTGCCCTAACTGAGTGGCTAACAGCGAACCAATAAATGAACCAAGTGCCGCAGTAATCATCTCTATAGGCATTGGTAATTCAGGAGCAGGATTATCAGAGTCAGGTTCGGTTGCATTTTTTAACAAATCTGAAATCGCCGTTGATAAACCTAACGCTAATGGTTCAACCAAACTCAGCCATCCACTTAACGTTGTATCTACCCAGTCAGTTCGAGCTAATGTTCTATTTCCACTCGTACTGGTCTGAGGAAAGTAGGTTGCCTCATTGAGCCACAACTCAGCGATTGCACTTGCCTCTTCAACTCGCGATACATCATTTGCGCCAATGGGCGCAGATCCCTTAGCTGTCACAAATTTTTTGGAAGTATCGCGCACAATATTTTTTGGTAAGACTTCAGTGTTCGCAGCAAATCCCGCAGGATTAATTCCAATGCTTGCAAACTGCGATTGAATCTGTGCTTGTATGGCCGCCATCTGAGCCATCATCGCTTTTAACTCTGCCGACTCTTCGCTGTTATTTTTCTCAGCATCATCTGAATCCTCCGGCGTAAAACCAAATGGTGTCATGTGTTAATCCTCTCAGTGATGCAACCATCTAGCGAGCGGATTTCTTCCCATTATTTTCACATTATTGCTGCATGGCAATGCCGCACTCTTCCTAAACTCCGAAGGTGTGCCGATTCCTCTCTGTGATACCTACCCTGCGATCAGAGTTGGTGCTGTGCTGCGAGCGGTCTTGGCTCACGCTAGGCTACGCCCATGTCTACTGCCGCTACCGCCCTCATCTGGTGGGTTGTCCCCGCCATGGGCTTGGTTGGTGCACTCGGTTACGTTTTATGGGTCTCAAAGTTTCAGGGCAAGTATCAACAGGAAACTCAACGTTCGGTTGGTCAATTTCAACGTTTTCAAGAATCGTTGCGAGATTCACAAGCTCGCGATGCCGATGCTGTGCTCAATCCACCAATAATCGCAGCCTCTGATTCGCGCAGCGATGTGCACACAAATACGCACCCTGGTTCACACTCTGATGCCACTGGTGATGCAGCCGGTGATTCCAGTAGCGATTAGTCCTGCTAAAACTTCTCTCCTGTGCGCTATTCATCACTTCCTAGATTCGTTCTTATAATCCTTTCGCTTTTCCTTGCAATAGCCCTTCTTGCTCCACTTCCATTTGTGATTGTGATGCC
>WLKQ01000051.1 GCA_009701185.1 Actinomycetota bacterium
TTGCCAGCTGCTGGAACCGCGCTCCTCGTTATCTCATCTGTGTTAATCGCCGGAATCTATCCAGGCGCAATTCAAACCTTCCAAGTAAAGCCAAGTGAGTCTTCTAAAGAAGCTCCATATATTCAGCGAAATATCGATGCCACCCGCACCGCCTATGGCCTAGATGACGTCAAAGTGACTGATTATCAAGCCACACTTACAACCTCTGCGGGCCAGCTTTCTAAGGATGCAGCAACGATTTCAAATATTCGCTTGATGGATCCCAATGTAATCGCAGCCACGTTCCGTCAGTTACAACAAATTAAGCCTTATTACTCTTTCCCAGATTCACTAGATATTGATCGCTATACAGTTAACGGGGTCAAGCGAGACACTGTTGTTGCAGTACGAGAATTAAATATTGATGGCAATCCATCTCGTAACTGGATCAACGATCACCTTGTTTACACTCACGGATTTGGCTTCGTAGCAGCATTTGGAAATGCCCGAGATGCAGATGGAAAGCCATCCTTTGCTGTTGGAGATCTGCCACCTACTAAAGGTTTAGGAACTTTTGAACCTCGCGTATATTTTGGCGAGAATGTTCCAGATTATTCAATTATTGGTGGCGTGAAGACTGATACTCCCGTTGAATTCGACTATCCAGATGATGCTTCATCTAATGGTCAGAAGAACGTTACATACTCAGGTTCAGGTGGCGTTCCCGTTGGCTCATTAGTTAATAAGTTGGTTTTTGCGCTTAAGTATCAAGAACAGCGAATTCTTCTATCATCATTAATTAATAAGGATTCTAAGATTCTCTTTGAACGTAATCCTCGTGACCGTGTGGCAAAGGTTGCACCATGGTTAACGTTGGACGGAGATCCATATCCAGCACTTGTCGATGGAAAGATTCTTTGGATCATTGATGCCTATACAACTAGTGCGGGCTACCCATATTCAAAGCAGACCACGCTTTCAAGTGCTACATCAGATGCTTTGACGGCTAATTCATCGGCGGTGACTGCTCAAGGAAATGAAAGTATCAACTACATCCGTAACTCGGTAAAGGCAACTGTTGATGCCTACAATGGCACAGTTACTTTGTACCAGTGGGACACAAAAGATCCGGTCCTAAAGACATGGAGCAAAGCCTTCCCTGGCACTGTTGTTCCGAAGTCAAAGATCTCTAAAGATCTCATGTCTCATATTCGATATCCAGAAGACATGTTCCGAGTCCAACGTGAAATTCTTTCGGCGTATCACGTAAAGACTGCTGCAGCTTTTTATGGCGGACAAGATTTCTGGCGCGTACCTCGCGATCCATCAACTTTTGGATCTAATGCCAGTGCACAACCTCCATATTTCTTAACACTGCAAATGCCAGGTGAGAGCAAGCCTGAGTTTGCACTTACTACTCCATTTGTTCCACGAGGTGGTCGTGAAAACTTATCTGCCTTCGCTGTCGTTAACTCTGATGCTGGTCCTAACTACGGAAAAATTACTGTCCTGCAACTTCCACGTAGTACGAACGTTGCCGGACCATCACAGGTTGCATCAAACTTCGAAGCAAAACCAGAAGTTGCAAACTCGCTATCTCTGCTTCGCCAAGGTGGCTCAGATGTAGTTCTTGGTAATTTGTTAACCCTGCCTGTTGGTGGTGGTTTGTTATATGTTCAACCTGTTTATGTAAGAGCAACATCTAACAGCGCTGCATATCCATTACTCCAAAAAGTTCTCGTTTCTTTTGGTGATCAAATTGGTTATGACGACACACTAAAGGGTGCATTGGATCAAGTATTCGGTGGAAACTCTGGTACGACTTCGGGAAGTGGAATCACAACATCCACAACTGGTACAAGTAACGCATCTCTCGCATCTGCACTACAAAGTGCGAAGCAAGCACTCGCCGATGGACAAGCCGCACTTGCAAAGGGCGACTTCACTGCATATGGCCGCGCACAAGATCGATTGAAGTCTGCAATTGCTGCAGCTATTGCTGCACAAAGTAAGAAATAACTCGAATTACTGCGTGGATTTGGTCTTTAACTGCTTCGAGCCTAAGATTGCGCTTACCGACGCGGGGTGGAGCAGCTCGGTAGCTCGCTGGGCTCATAACCCAGAGGTCGTAGGTTCAAATCCTGCCCCCGCTACTAGTACGAATATATAAGGAATCTCGTTTGTGGCCAGTCCGCAAGCGAGATTTTTTATTACAGATTTATTTGACGCGTTTTCCCATACCAAGGCAAACCTTGACACTCCTTGGCAGTAGTGAATTCACAGGGCGTTAGATTATTATTTCAACAAGGAGGCGGCATGAAGAATAAACAAGCAGGTAGGCGTACAGCCGCGTTTGGTCTAACGTGCATCTTGGGCCTTACTTTTATTACTGGGCTGGCTGGATGTTCTAGTAACTCAACCTCTTCAAATAACGCATCAGATACTCCTCGATCTGCCGTTCCATATACAGCCACATTCGCAGTGCCAACTGACTGTACGCAGACCACAATCCTTGCCACAGTTCTGACAACTGTCCCTGGTGCCAAATTTATAGATACGCCGTGGCAACCATCTGCAGGAACTGAGCTTGCCGATGTTTTGAATAATGCTGGTATCGCGTGTACTTACGGTGTTCAATCCGCTGAAATTGGTGCAACCGTGTCATGGGTTAATGAAGCCGGCACGCTCTTTAGTAATCGTGTCTCCGATTGGCTTAAACAAGGTTACAAAAAAGTTGCTTTAGAGAATCACTCAGACGTTGATGCTTACCTCTTGTATAAACCGCAAAGTGAAACTCAAGAATTTCATGTATGGGAGCTTCACTTCTTAATTAATACAATGTGGATTACTATCAATGCTTCGTACTTGGACAATCTCAATGACGCATCTACATTAATTGAATCTGCGATTGCTTCAGCAAACGTTTAATACTGATTGCTGTATCGCCTATTTATTTAATGCGCAGGGAATTAGTTACAACAAATACCGATGACATAGCCATGGCAGCTGCCGCATAAATTGGCTGTAAAAGACCAAGCGCCGCAATTGGAATTCCAATGACGTTATAAACAAGTGCCCATCCCATATTCAGGCGGATGATTTTCAGTGTTTTCTTGGCTAGCTTCAGCGCATCAATAACGCTGGCTAATCCTGAATTCATCAAGGTTATATCGGCACTTGAAATGGCAGTATCAGTTCCAGTGCCCATAGCCATTGATAAATCTGATGCGGTAAGGGCGGCGGCATCGTTAATGCCATCACCGATCATTAATACACATCGTCCCTCTGATTTTAATCGCTCGATAATCTGCAACTTAGTCTCGGGTGATGCCGCTGAAACAACATGGGCCGGATCAATGCCTACGGCTTGTGCAACGGTTGCTGCCACTTCAGGACTATCCCCCGTTACTAACCAGGGAGTAATACCAAGGTTGATGAGTTCAGAAACTGTGTATGCAGCATCTTCTTTTAATTGATCCCCAACTGAGAAGACTGCTAAAGCTACGCCGTCCCAAGCAAGAACTGAGACGGTGAGTCCAGCTTCTTGTGCATGTGCCACCGCTAACTTTATTTCAGGATGAAAGTCAGTACAGCTATGTGCAACCGCTGCAGGTGAACCGATAAGTACTACAGGTGATAGTTCTCCACAATGGACGCGACCTGCAGCCCCTGAACCTGGCGTAACTGCAAAATCTGAAACTTCAAGATTTGTAGCGCCACCAGCTAGTGCATGACGAGTAATTGCCAGAGCTACTGGGTGAGAATTAAGTGTTTCGATCGCAAGGGCTGAAGAGAGAATTGTCTTTTCATTCACCAATGGGGCAAAGGATGCACCAAGAACTTTGCCTGCTGACAATGAAAGTGTTGCCTCTTGAACTTTCATTACTCCGTGCGTCAAAGTTCCAGTTTTATCAAAAACAACTGTATCGACAGTGCGTGCAACTTCTAGAACGCGTGGTTCGCGTAAAACAATTCCACGTCTAGCTCCACGGCCGGATGCAACAAGAAGGGCAACAGGTGTTGCAAGTCCAAGCGCGCATGGACATGCGATGACCAATACTGTAATTGCAATTGAGATTGAACGAGTAAGCGTGTGACCCGAGTAGTACCAACCGGCAAAAGTTCCAATCGCTATCAGAGTTACGACTGGCACAAAAATGGCACTAATACGATCTGCTAAGCGTTGAATCGGAGCTTTAGTTCCCTGTGCGCTAATAACCATGGCGGTAATGCGGGCTAATTCAGTATCTTTTCCAATTCTGGTCGCACGTACAATCAGGCGTCCATTGTGATTAATAGCCGCACCAACTACTTGGGATCCAGGGTGAACATCAATTGGTTTGGATTCTCCAGTTAACATGGAGTTATCTACTGCGCTTTCGCCCTTAATAACTATTCCATCGGTTGCAATTCGATCACCTGGGCGAACTTCAAACTCATCACCTATTTGTAGCTGTTCAATAGGAACAATAAGTGGGAAACCTCCACGAACAATCGTGACCTCTTTAGCACCAAGTGCCAGTAGAGATGACAAAGCTTCACCGGCTGCAGATTTTGCTCGTGTTTCTAAGTATCGGCCAAGAATTACAAAGAAAATTACTCCTGCAGCGACTTCCGTGTAAACATCTCCAGCGCCTGTTGAGTTTGCATAGATAGACCAAATAAATGCGGCGAGTGAACCCATCGAGATTAAATTATCCATTGTTGGGTGTTTAAGGTTACGAAGTGCTGCCCGGTGTATTGGCCAAGCGATAATCAGAACCACTGGGGCGCTCAGGGCAATTACTAACCAGGCAGTTGCTGAGTACAGCGGATGAGCCAAAGAGTGTGCATCAAGTTGATCAATAATCCACATATCGATGCGGTGATGCCACGACATAAACATTGAAATTGCAACAGCCGGTGCGGCAAAGATAAATGCAAAAAATAAAGCTTTTGCAGACTTCTTACTGTGCAAGGCAATTGCCTGACCATCAGTTAAAAGTGAGGCTTTGTATCCAGCTTTTTCTACAACCTTCACTAGATCTTTTACGTTCATCTCGCTGGGAGCCAAAATATGGGCGGTTTCAGTGGCAAAATTGATGGTTGCGCTAACACCAGCTACAGCATTGAGTGCTTTTTCAACGGTGTTCACACACGAAGAACAAGTCATACCTTCTATTGACAGTGTTGTAGGTTCTAAGACGGCGCTCATGGATTTAAGCCTTCTATAACTGCATTATGTAGCGCTTTATTAGTTGATACACCGCTACCACCAAACGGTCCAACTGCACCTGACGTATTAGAAAATACACCACCTGCTTCACGAACAATAATATCTAAGGCAGCCATATCCCACAGTGCAAGCGATGGCTCAATTGCAACATCTACTGCACCTTCGGCTACTAACATGTGTGACCAGAAATCGCCCATGCCACGTGTGCGCCAAGCACTATCTAACATCTCTTGAAATGACTTCAACCGATCTCCAAAGCCAATAAAATCCGAGTAAGCGATTGATGCATCGCTCAGAGTTGAAACTTGAGACACTGAAATCTTTTTCGTTACTCCATTGAATGTTACAAAAGCACCCTGGCAACATGATGCAAACCAACGCCGTGATAGCGCTGGCGCACTTGCAATTCCAACGACAACTTCTTGACTACCATCCTCATGAACTTCTACTAAAGCAATAAGACATGCCCATGTAGGTACTCCGCGCATAAAGTTCTTTGTTCCATCAATCGGATCGATTACCCAATACCGTTTGGCGCCTTTGATATCTGTACCAAACTCTTCACCTAATAATCCATCAGTTGGGCGATGCTTCGACAATGCTTCACGAATGGCAGTCTCAACGGCACGATCTGCATCGGTGACTGGAGTGTTATCTGGCTTTGTTGTAACAATCAAATCTAAGGATTGATACCGATCCAACGCAATTTCATCAGCAATATCGGCTAGCAGATGTGCAAGAGCTAAATCTTCTGCGTAGTTATCGGTACTCATAAGGCTTTAATCCTAATCCTCAATCGAGGTGACGGTTTGATCTTTTACCGCCAATAATGAACGCAGGCTAGCCAAGCGGGCGCTGCGCTCTGGGTCACTTACTCCACCAGGGGCCGCCCAAGCATCTAGTGAACATGAGCTTTCGGAGTGCGAGCAGTTAGATAGGCAGTTAGCGGCGACTTCAGATAAATCTGTAAATGCATCAACGATTCGATTAGGGTCGATGTGGGATAAACCAAAGGCTCTAATGCCGGGCGTATCAATAATCCAGCCGTCACTTGTCGCAAGCGGCAATGCAATCGCACTCGATGATGTATGACGCCCGCGGCCTGTAGCAACATTCACATCTCCAGTTAAGCGATCAGCTTCCGGAACTAAAGCATTAATCAGCGTTGATTTACCAACTCCTGAATGGCCAACCAAGACGGATATTTTTCCTGCAAGCATTGCATGGAGAGCTACTAAATCGCTCTCTCGTGTTGGACCTTTTATAGCGGTATGCACAATCTCTACATCTAATTTTGCATATTCAGCTAAAAACTCTGGAACTATTCCCAAATCTGTTTTGGTGACAATTAATTTTGGAGTAATTCCTTCAGTAAAGGCAGATACTAAAAACCGATCAATAAGTCCGCGTCGAGGCTCTGGATTACTTGCCGCAACAACAATTACAAGTTGATCGATATTTGCAACAATTGTTCGTTCAACTTGTGCAATATCATCAACGGTTCTACTCAAAGAGTTTCTGCGCTCTTGAACATGCACGATTCGTGCAAGGCTTCCTTCACTTCCGCTTACGTCGCCAACAATTGAAACATTATCGCCTACCACTACTGATTTTGGACCGAGTTCACGCGCACGCATTGCAGTAATAATTACCCCAGCATCGGTGATGCATGTCTGTCGTCCACGATCAACAGTTGTGACTAATGCAGAAATCGCTTCCGTATGACTTGGACGATCCTTGCTGCGTGGTCGCGTACTTCTTGCCGGACGAATTCGTGTATCAGATTCGTCATATTCACGTGGGCTCATGAATGACACCTAAACAAGTAAGGAGCTCCATAAGCCTGGGAAATCTGGAAGTGTTTTGCGTGTGGTTGCTATGTTTTCAACCTCAATACCCGGCACAACTAAACCAAAAACTGCGCCAGCTGTAGCCAAACGATGATCATCGTAGGTATGAAAAACACCGCCGTGCAAAGGTGCGGGAGTTATTTCTAGAGAGGTCTCATGTTCTTTAACATTTCCACCAAGTGCGTTTATCTCACGAGTTAATGCGGCCAGACGATCAGTCTCATGTAAACGTAAATGGCCTATTCCTCGAAGATGTGATGGGGAATCTGCAAGCGCAGCTAGTGCTGCAATAGAAGGGGTGAGCTCGCCAACATCATGTAAATCAATATCGATACCGTGAATTTCTCCAGCACTTGCAAGAGTAAGGCCGCGTTGGCTCATGGAGACGCTTGCACCCATAGACGTTAATATCGATCGTAGTTGATCACCCGGTTGAGTCGTATGTGTGGGCCAATCTGCAATTGTCACACTTCCACCACAGACCATTGCAATTGAAAGAAATGGTGCAGCATTTGAGAGATCAGGTTCAATTACTAGTTCACGGCCATGCAATGCTCCGGGTTTTACACTCCAACTATTCGTATCTGCATTCACGCTAACATTGGCGCCAAAATCTCGCAACATTGCAACGGTCATATCGATATGTGGCATTGATGGAAGCGATCCACCTTTGTGAGTAACAACAATTCCATTTTCAAAACTTGGTGCAACTAATAAGAGTGCTGATAAAAACTGGCTAGATGCACTGGCATCAATTGTTAATGCGCCTCCAGGTATTTTTCCTTTTCCATGCACAATCATGGGCAAGCTATATCGGCCACCATGATCAATCTCAACACCTAGTTCCTCTAGGGCTTTAATTACCGGGCCAAGTGGACGTTCATAGGAACGAGGATCTCCATCAAATGAGATTTCGCCTTTGGCGAGTGCTGCAAGTGGCGGCAAGAAACGCATTACAGTTCCAGCATTTCCAACATCTACGCGTGCTGGACCACTCAATGGCGCTGGAGTAACTGTTAGCTGATATTCAAATCCACTATTTACTATGGCATCTTGTTCAACGATTCCAATTCCAAGATTTTGTAGCCCTTGAACCATTAATTCGCTATCGCGAGAAACCAGGGGTCGACGAAGTGTCGTCGGTGAATCAGCTTGCGCCGCCAAAATAAGTGCGCGGTTGGTTACAGATTTTGATCCAGGAATGACGAGTGATACATCTACCGGCCGCGCACCGCGAAAGATCGCGGGCCAGAGTGACTCGTTTTTATTCATTGATTAAGTCTATCCTTAACGCATGTGTGGTCGTTATGCGCAATCGGCCGATATGCGCGAGCTCATGGAGCAATTTGAGGTCACAGGGGCATCTCCATCCCAATCGCTTCCGGCCAATTGGAATATTGCGCCTACCAATCCGATTTATATCGTTCGCGCCGATCAAGTCGATGCTGGTAAAACCGAGTTAACAACACTTTCCTGGGGTCTGGTTGCTCCATGGCTAACAAATATCAATGAGGCGCGTGCCTCCCAATCACGGGCGATTAATGCGCGCAGTGAATCAATCCATGAAAAACCTACATTCCGGAGTGCATTTAAATCCACGCGCTGTCTAATTCCCGCGGAGGGATATTACGAATGGGCAACTGCCTTGGGTTCCTACTCGCCGAAGCAACCTTTTTATATTCAGGCAAAAGATTCGACGCAGTTACCAATAGCCGGAATTTGGAGTAGTTGGCGTGCGCCAACTGGGGAGATAATTAATAGTGCTTCCATTATTACCCAAGAAGCCCAATCACATTTAGCCGAAATTCACAGCCGAATGCCGGTTTTTATGCCTCGAGAGCGCTGGCAGGAGTGGCTGAATCCACAGAACAATGATGTGGAGCACATCAAATCTTTACTGCAGGTCGACTCACCAACATCTAATCTTAAAGCCGTTCCGGTTTCACGGGACGTTAACTCTGTTTCAAATAATGGAAAAAAGCTAACGGCAGAAATTGCGTTAGGTGCGCCAGAAACCCTATTTTAGCGATAGCCTTTTGCCGATATGACATCGACAGATTTGGTTAAGGAGAGCGCGGCAGATCGTGCCGTTCGCTTTGAGCGCGATGCCCTTGTTTTTACAAATCAGTTATACGCCGCTGCCCTTAGATATACCAAGAATCCACATGATGCTAAAGATTTAGTGCAAGACACTTACCTGAAAGCCTTTGCCTCATTTCATCAATTTGAACCGGGAACAAATTTAAAGGCATGGCTCTATCGCGTCTTAACTACGACTTTTATTAATACCTATCGCAAAGATCAACGTCGTCCTCAGATTTCTGGTGGAGAGATCGAAGATTGGCAGTTAGCCGATGCCGCATCTCACACAAGTAATTTAGGAAAATCCGCTGAAGTCGAAGCCCTCGAAAACTTGCCAGATAGTGACATTAAACGTGCATTACTTGAAATTCCTGAAGAGTTTCGCATCGCTGTGTATCTCGCCGATGTTGAAGGATTTTCATACAAAGAGATTGCTGACATTGTTGGCGTTCCAGCAGGCACTGTTATGTCACGACTGCATCGGGGAAGAAAACAACTGCGCGAGCGGTTAACTGAGTATGCAAAAGATCTTGGGTATTCCGTTAAGCCCGCCAAGGCATCAAAGGAGGAGACTCCATGAGCGCCTACGAAATTGGACCATGTAATCAAATTCTGAACTCTTTTGTTCTGCTTTTAGAGGGAAATATCGATGTTCTAACGGTTAATACAATTGATCTGCACTTGTCGTCATGTCCGAATTGCACTGCGGAACTAGAGCATGAGCGCGCAATGCACTCACTTCTTCAAGAGGTATTGCGACGCACTTGTAACGAAGTCGCTCCGGATGATCTCCATGATTCGATTTATCAGCAGATTCACGCCCAATCAGCTGGTGCATTTACAACTGAAGTCATCACTGAGTTCACAATGACTGAGATTTCAATTGAAATTGATGAGTTTGGAAATATCGAGCACCGTGAAGTAACTATTGAACATACCGAAGAGATTCGATACCAAGATGGCATCTCAGATAGCGATAAGAGTTAAGCGATGCTGTCAGTAGAGCAGATTGTTGGAGCTGTAGGTTTTTCGGTCATGTCCGTGCGTCCAGGTGATACATCGGTGGCTTTAGGTGTTGGCGATTTACCAATTGTTGATCAGTCTCAGCTATTAAATTTGATGGAGCATGCAGCAGTAATCTCTTTGGATGAGTATTTAGAATCAGGTGAAACAACAATCGCAATAAGCAGCGAATTGATCTCCCTTAGTCCAGCCTCTATTGGTGCTGAACTGCGAGCGACTTCACGATGTATTGAGTTCGAGAATAAAGAGTTAACTTTTGAATGTGAAATATATGAAGGTGAGCGACAAGTCGCAGCTGCGATGATAAAAAGAGCGACGGTCGAGCGAGTATCTTTCCTCGCGCGAACCGCCGCTCAATCGTTAATCTCTTAATTACTGCTTTTCTTGCTACTTTTTGATGTAAGGATTACGCCTTCTTAGTCGCCCAGAAA
>WLKQ01000052.1 GCA_009701185.1 Actinomycetota bacterium
ACTCAACAGCCTTTAAGCGCTGTGCTTGAGAAGTACGAATTGTTGAGCGGCCCTTAAAGCCAATGTCCGGCCAGACTTTTGATTGACCGGCAGTTTGTCCGGCTTGATTTGCTTGAGCTTCTTCTAATAGTGCCAGTTGGCGTTGTTGTTCTAAGGTTGTTCTTACTTTACGCGCACTCAATAACTCTTTCATTAACTGATCTTGAATTTTTTGTAACTTTGCAACCTCTTTGGCTTGGGCTGCTTTTGCATCATCTGCAACTTTTTTAGCTGCAGCAACTTTGTCTGTAGCTTTTTGTTGTGCAATCTTTGCTTCATCGGCAGCTTTCTTTGCTGCGCGCGCGATTACCTCTGCGGCCTTAAATCTTTCTAGTGCAATTGTATTTTTCGTTCCTAGTGAACTTAATGTGCTGAGTTGATCAATTAAATCTTGTGGGCCATTTGCACTCAGCAAGGGTTCGATATCGCTCATATTTCCGCCAAGAATGTAAGCATTGGCGGCAAGTTTTCCAATCACCTTATGAGCTTCTACAACTGCTGCTGCGGTTTCGGCAGCGTACTTCGCAGCAGCACGGGCTGCAGCTTCGGCAATAGCTAACTCTCTTTGTGCTTTGACATACAAAGCAGTCGCTGCGTTGGCCTTTGCAGTCAACGTACGCAAGCTTTGGTTAGCTGCCGCCAATTTTGCCGCTTGCGCATCGGCGGCTTTCTTTTTTGCTGCCTCTGCTTTTTTAGCTGCTTCAATTTGAGCCAGCGTTGGTTTTGGGGTCTTAGCCATAGCTGGCGCTGTTGAAAGCGTCAGAGCGGCAATCAGAGCAAGTGATATCGCTCGATATTTTTTCACAGTAAGACCTCCGGGGGAAGGGCTTAAGAATAATTGAGTGAGCTTAGAAATCCTTGGTAATAAGTGCTGGTGTCCTTAATTAGATACATCACGGCGCATAAAGAGGAAAGAGGCAATTCCTGCGCCAATTGCAACATAAATGCCTCCGACTAATAGTGCGTGTGAATATTCAATTCCAGTCGACATTCCCCGAGGTACGCCCCCGGATGCAATCGCAGAAAGTTGCGCACCAGGCATCCAATTTTGCAGTGAATTCTTCACCGCAACCAACAAATTTTCAATAATTAACAACCATAGAACACCAAAGGAGATTGCACTGATTGGCGAGCGAAGCAGTAGTCCTAGGACCATGCCGATAGTTCCAAAGCCAATGACTGAAATAACTATATTAATGAAGCTTGTAAATAAGGCATGACGCCCATCGGCGCCAAACCACAAATCTGTTGAAACTTTGGCGCGTGGAGCCAAAATGACTGATGCACTAATACTGATAACGGCCGACAAAATGATCATCACAAGTGCAAATAGTTTCATTGCGATAAATTTTCCGACCAAAATCCGTAAGCGTCCAGGTTGGCGAATCAATAAATTTCGTAAGGTTCCATATGTGTATTCCTGTGCAGTTTGTGCAGCAAAAACGCACAGTGCGATTATTCCTAAAAAGCCGCCAACGCTGCTAAAACCCTGCACTCCACCTGTTGCAAGCCCCAATACTTCTCGGCTTACAGTTCGCCCACGGTCTGAGTTTCCATCGGGGGAATCAATGAGAAGAAACAACAGGGAAGAAAATAGAGCACTAAAGAAAACTACTGCGCCCATAGTGCCCAGGAAGAGCGTTGGGCGTCGCAATTTACGCAGCTCTGCAAAGGCTACATTCCACATTATTTTTCACCCGTCATTTCAAAGAAAGTTTCTTCAAGGTTAGGAAGTTGTGGTGTTAGTTGCGACAAAGTAATACCTGCATCAAATGCAGCACGATTGAAATCAACTGCCCAATCAGCTGGACCAGCTACGTGCACTGCTCCATCGCGGATTACTGCATGATGGCCTGCAGCTTCAGCAATAGTTTGGAGTATTTCAAGGTCGCTGGCGTTCGTACTTTTAGCAATAATTATTGGTTGCTGACTAAGCATTAAATCCGTCATCTTGCCGGTAAAAACAACTTCACCTTTTCGCAACATAACTAAGTAATCACTTATTAATTCAAGCTCTGATAACAAGTGGGATGAGACAAATACAGATGTTCCATCATTTGCGAGCGAGCGCAGTAATGCACGAACTTCTTGAATTCCTTCAGGATCTAAACCATTGGTTGGCTCATCCAGCATTAGGAGTTGCGGATTTGGTAACAATGCTGCAGCAATACCTAAGCGCTGTTTCATTCCTAATGAATACGTTTTGTATTTTGATTTCCCGCGATCTCCAAGTCCAACTTGTTCCAACAGTCCCTGAACGCGTTCAATCGGAAATCCACCAAGGGTTGCCAGGTAATTTAAATTCTCTTTACCGCTCAATGCCGGATAAAACGCTGGACCTTCAATCATCGCCCCAACGCGTGGCAGATACTTTTCGGGATGCTTTATTGACTCCCCCAAGATCTCACCTGTTCCGCCGGTCGGAGTGATCAAACCCAGCAACATCCGCATCGTGGTGGTCTTACCCGAACCATTTGGCCCAACAAAGCCACAGATAGTGCCTAGGGGAACTTCAAATGTCGCATGCGATACGGCCATGCGGTCGCCATACTTTTTGCTCAAATCCGTAACAGATATTGCAGTGTTAGACATAGCCATAACTCTGCCACAATTAGCCCATGAGTACACCATGGGGCTACCGCCCTCGCAATAATCGGGAAGAGCCCCAGTGGGATCTACATCCACAAACGCATGCAGTCCGCGCTGGTCTTGCTCGTTCAGGTTTTGGTGAAACCTCGGAAGCACTTTATTTAAATAGTGGCTTTACATATTCAAATGCCGAAGAAGCTTTTAGCTCTTTTGCCGATGAAACCGATCATTTCCTCTATAGCCGTTTTCATAATCCAACAATTGCGATGTTCGAGCAACGTTTAGCGGCAATTGAAGGCGCCGAATTCTGTGTAGCAACTGGGTCTGGCATGTCGGCCATGTTTGCTTCCCTTGCATGCCTAGTAGAACAAGGTGATCACGTTGTTGCATCTGCTGCCATGTTTTCATCATGCCATGTAGTGATTACGGAGTTCTTACCTAAGTGGGGCGTAACTTTTGAATTAGTAAAGGGAAATGATCCTGCTGCATGGGCTAAGGCATTGAGCAAGCCAACGAAGGCTGTCTTTATTGAAACACCTAGCAACCCTTTAATGGAAATTGTTGATATTCAATTGGTCAGCGACCTTGCACATAAAGTTGGAGCAACGGTTATTGTTGATAACGTTATGGCCTCTCCGGTATTACAGAAGCCACTTCAATTAGGTGCAGATGTTGTTATGTATTCAGCAACCAAACATATTGATGGTCAAGGACGAGTTTTAGCAGGTGCGATTCTTGGATCAGCGCAATATATTCAAGAAAAACTAATGCCTTTTACTCGTCACACTGGTCCATCATTGAGTCCTTTTAACGCGTGGGTCTTGGTTAAATCTCTAGAGACTATGCAGATGCGAGTTGAGCGCATGGTTGAAAACGCACAAGCAATCGCAGAGTTCTTAGAGTCCCGCAAAGAGATTAAATCCGTACGTTTCCCTGGCCTTAAATCACACCCTGAGCATGCCCTTGCTATGAAACAAATGAACGGTGGCGGTGGAACAACAGTAGGTATTGAATTCGTGGGAGATCAAAGCGAAGTTTTCGCCTTTATGAACCGGTTAAAAATCATTGATATCTCTAATAACTTGGGTGATAGCAAATCGCTTATTACTCATCCTGCCTCTTCAACTCACAGACGACTTACACCTGAAGTCCAGGCTGAAATGGGTATCACGCCGTCAGTGCTTCGATTGTCAGTTGGCTTAGAGCATTCAAGTGATCTTATAAAAGATTTAACTCAAGCACTTAATTGAGCTACTACCAGTAATACAGAGAACAAACTTAAATAAGTTATTGACCATTGAAAAATCTTTCCTGCAGTTTTTCCATAGTCAGGTGAGCTCTCTTTTAGTGCGACGAGTTCACGTGCAAAAACCAAACCTAACAACACGGTAATAACCAGAGACCATGTTGGTAAATCTGCAGAAATAATTAACCAAATTGATGATGCAATCATTAAAATTGTATGGAACCACATTTCAATATGCACTCGTGCTTTAGTAGCAACGACGGGAAGCATCGGGATTCCAGCTGCCGAATAATCATCTTTGTATTTAATCGCTAGAGCCCAAAAGTGCGGTGGGGTCCAAAAGAAGATAACCATGAAAAATGCAAGTGCAGGCATCGAGAGTGAATTAGTAACTGCAGCCCATCCGATAAACACTGGCATGCAACCTGCAGCCCCTCCCCACACAATGTTTTGCGAAGTTCTACGCTTCAACCCGACCGTATAGACAAGTACATAAAAAGCAATCGCTATTAGCGAAAGTAATGTCGCTAGTGGGGTAGTAAAAATCCAAAAAAGAATGAGCGATAGAGCGCCGATGACTGTTGCAAAAACTGTAGCTTGCTGTTTGCTCAAAACTCCGGTAACTATCGGTCTATTCGAAGTCCGTGCCATTAATTTGTCTATGTCACTTTCAATAACCATATTGAATGCGTTAGCGCTGCCGGCCGATAAGGTTCCAGCAATAATCGTCATTGCAACTAACGTGAAGGAGGGCAGAGCTTTGGCGGCTAAAACCATGGCGGGTAGGGTTGTCACTAGTAGTAGCTCTACGACCCGAAGCTTCATCAGATCGAGATATCCCCGCACGGTCGTGTTCACTAGCCCAGATTACTCAGCATCTGTGTGCCGTGTTCACAGTTCCTTCTCAGCCAAAAGGGTTAGTTTTCATTTAACGAAGGGATCTTCTCATGTCACCAGATCAAAAACCTGAATGGTTTGAAATCGCAGAGACCGATAATGCCGCATCACCTCGAAAGGTTGCGAAAACAATTCCCATACTTGCTTTAGCTGGGGCTGTAGCAATTATTGGCATCGGAACTATTTTTACACAGACACAAGAGGAGTCACCGGCTAGTGCAGTTGAAAAAGTAACTGCCACGACGGCAGCCGTAGATCCTGTGAAAACCTCCACCAAAGCATCCACAGGTGTCACGACAGTAACCCCAGCAGCGGGTTCAGCGTCAATGGAGCAAACAAACCCACAGCCAATTGTAAATAATGAATCCGATTCGAATCTGGCACCTGCGCCCAAGGTGACTGAGGACGAAGAGCCAGCGCCTGTGCCTATCCCTGAGGTAACAACTAAGACTAAGGAACCATCGGTAGTGCCTGCTCCTAAGGTAACTGCGACGATTAAGGCCCCAACATCAATCAAAACCCCCACGATTGGTGTCAAGCCTCCTAAAGGTGGCGAACATGAAGGTAACGAACATGAAGGTAACGAACATGAAGGCGGCGATGATGGCGAAGAAGGCGATGATGGCGAAGAAGGCGAAGACGATTAATTAATAGCCATTAGAGTTAAGGCATGCGCCGTAACTTTCAGCTTTTTATTCTCATAATTTCACTCTGTGCTCTAGCAATACCGGCACAGAGTGAAGTTGTTTCTAGTGACACAAAAATGACGCTCGTAAAAACAATAACTGGAACAATTTCACCTAAGTCTGTGCGCTCATCTGGCACGGGATTAGTGAGTGCCCACAACATGATGTACAAGCACAGCGTGACTATCTATAACTCACAGACTTTTGAACTGATTAAAACAGTTCCAGATTCCGTGCAACTGTCAAAATATGGTTACTCAAAATACACATCTCTGTTTAAAGGCGCACCGGTAGAGGGTGCTTACTCACCCGATGGTAAGTATCTGTATGTCACTAACTACGCAATGTACGGTAAAGGTTATAACCGCGAAGGACATGACACATGTTCGCCAGCTTCGCACTTTGATACAAGCTTTTTATACAGAATAGAACTTAGTACTTACACAATTGATGCCGTGTACCCAGTGGGATCGGTTCCTAAGGTTGTAGAAGTTACTCCTGATAATAAATACATCTTGGTCTCAAATTGGTGCTCGTATGACCTCAAAGTCATCTCTGTAGCAACTCAAAAGACAGTCAAATCCATCAATATTGGTCGATATCCACGCGGTATCGCAGTTAGCAACGATAGTAAAACTGCCTATGTTGCAGAAATGGGCGGTAGTAAAATCCATGTTGTTAATTTAGAAGACTTCTCTATGTCTTATATTCCTATTGGAGTCACGCCGCGGGCAATTGTGCTTTCACCTGATAACTCAAAATTGTACGTAACTCTTAATCTTTCTGGGAAAGTTGCGTCATGGGATTTGGTAAACAAAAAGAGCTTAGGAACTGTAACGACCGGTAAAGCCGCACGCAGCTTAGCAATTTCCAGTGATGGAACTGCTTTATTCGTTGTAAATTTTACAAGTGATACGGTTTCAAAAGTTCGCACCAAAGATATGAAGGTTTTACAAACTATTAAAGTCTGCAACGATCCTATCGGTATTACCTATGATTCACCGACTTCTAGAACATGGGTAGCGTGCTATGGCGGATCAATAAAAGTTTTCGACAATAAATAGTTAGGGCGCTGGAGTCGATTCAACTATTTCTGCTGGAATATTTGGTGCAGCGATTCTGCCAAGTAAGCGATCAATCGCATCGCGGGCCTTTTTCTCAGCCTTAGTTCCTCTAGGAATTTCGTCGGCCAACGTGACAAAAACATACTCACGGTCCACCGATTCAACATAGCCCGCAAGCGTGACCGTACCGTTGAGCGTGCCAGTTTTAGCCCGTACTAAACCAACTGCCGTTGGTGCGGTTTCTAAAAATCGAGACCGAAGCGTTCCAGAAATGCCTCCGACTGGTAGCGATTCGTATAAGAGTTCATATTGAGGATTGTTACGTAATCTAAATAACAATTGGCCAACCATGTGTGCAGTAATGCGATTTTCCTTAGAAAGACCGCTGGCATCAAAAGCGATCAGCTTTGAGGAGTCGATCTCAAAACTGGCCAGCAGTTGATTGAAAGTCTTCTGCACGCCTGTATCGTTGAATGGATTACCAGCTGCGCGAGAAGCCAAGCGGGCTAGGCGTTCAGCAAGCACATTATCACTCCACTGGATTGTAAAATTCAAAATCTCTTTAATGCTAGGGGATGTATCCGCCACGATGTAGTCACCAGTGCTTAATAACGTGTGATCGCTAGATACTGAGCGCATTGTGGGTTTAAAGCCACGTTTGGCCCAGAAACTTTTGAAGTTCGCTACGTCTTGAGCATATAAGCCTGCATATTCAACCGTAATTCCTTTAAGCGAGCCATGGTTACTTTTCTTTATAGCGCTCAGCGCATTAAAGGCTAGATAAGGAAGTGATTCGCGCGCCATTTTTCTAGCAACACCGTGACTCAAACTTATCCATGGGTCAAGATCTCCTTGTATTACTAAAGTCTTAGGTTTAATACCCAAAGAAATCTGCGTAGTAAATACTCTTTCAGGATCTAAGTACGTAAGCGTTGAAGCCGCGGCAAATAACTTCATTACCGATGCTGGTTTGCGTTGTGAAAATGAATTTTTCTCATAAATAACTTCACCTGTTGTTCCATCCATTAGCACCATCGCTGGGTTAGAAAGAGCTGGTGCTTTCAATAACTCATCAAAGATGGAAGGAATGGAGGCCGAAGACAAAACTCCACTTGCCGGTACGACGGATAATGCCGTCGCTAAAGCAAGAAGTAACGGTAGTAATTTCTTACGCATAGACCGATCAGTGCCAGAGTGATGCAATAAATATATTGCCGATAGTAAGACCAGTCAGAATTAGCCAAGTATTTTTTGCTAACTCTGGCTTCTTAACATTCTTATATCCAATGCCTAAAATGGTAAGTAGGATCAACAACTTAACTCCGATTTTAGTATGATTCAATGTTTCATCTGGATGGACGGTTGCAAACATTCCAACCATGGCAATTCCGGCGATTAAGGCAGTTAAGCCTGCATGCAAAATGCCCGGACTGAATTTTCGTGGGGCTTTATTCCACTGGCGCAGTAATAAGTACAAAATGGCAATGACACAGAGAATGTGAACGAAATATGCGATGGTGTTGATAGCAGTCATGTAATCAGTTTAGAGTGCCTACATGTCTTCTCCTACAACCCCAGCCTCCATTGGCCCAGGTGAATTTTTTCCTGTTATCGGAGTTGGCCCACATGAGAAGCCCTGGCCAGAAGGCGATCAGTACGATCCTGAACTTTTGCTAAATGGGGATCGCAGAAATGTTCTTGACCATTATAGATACTGGACAGTTGAAGCCATCGTTGCAGATCTAGATACTAAAAGACACAAGTTACATATCGCAATTGAAAATTGGCAACATGATCTAAATATTGGTTCTGTGGTTCGCACTGCAAACGCATTTAATGTTTCTGGAGTACACATTGTTGGAAAGCGTGATTGGAATAAGCGCGGTGCGATGGTAACCGACAGATATTTGAGCGTTTTCCATCATCCGACAGTTGAAGATTTTGCGGCTTGGTGTAAGGAAAATAAGATTCCGATTATCGGAATAGATAACGTTCCTGGTTCTAAACAGTTAGAAAGTGCACAATTACCTGAGAGCTGTGTTCTTCTTTTTGGCCAAGAAGGAGCAGGGATGTCAGATGAAGGAATTAAAGTGTGCGAAGTTCTCTATGAGATTAATCAATACGGTTCAACGCGATCAATGAACGCCTCAGCAGCCGGAGCAATTGCCATGTACCACTGGGCACTGCAGCATCTACCTAAATGATGAAAACCTGGTTGTCTCGTAATTTAATTCTGCTCACTTTGGTCTCACTCGCCCAAGATGCAGCTAGCGAACTTTTATATCCACTACTTCCGATTCTCTTAACTGGCGTCATTGGTGCAGCTCCACTCGCGCTGGGTTTAATTGAAGGTTGTGCCGAAGCCGCAGCTGGATTTACAAAACTCATAAGCGGTAAATCCAGTGACCGTTTGGGTAGGCGCCCTTTTGTCATCTCTGGTTATTCATTAGCTGGAGTTGGTAAAGCACTTGTCGTGGTTGCGACAGGTTGGCCGTTGGTTTTACTTGGTCGCGTTACGGATCGAATTGGTAAAGGCATGCGCGGGGCTCCGCGTGATGCGTTGATTTCAGACTCAGTTGATAAATCTAACCTGGGTAAAGCCTTTGGTTTCCATCGCACAGGTGACAATATCGGCGCAGTTATTGGCCCCGGCATTGCATTGATTGGCTTAGCAATGCTCGACGGTGATGTGCGGGCGGTGGCTAAATGGGCGCTGATTCCAGCGATTATTTCGGGATTACTGACTTTGCTAGTCAAGGAAGAGTTTGTTAGAAAGTCAAAGATCAAAGTTGAAAAAACTAAGCATCCCCAACTTCCATCAAACTTAAAGCGAGCAATTGCACTATTGGTTCTCATTCAATTAACAAATATTCCTGACGTGCTTCTACTTCTGCGTTTACACGACATAGGGTTTTCAACTAACGGCGTTGTCCTTTCTTACATGCTTTTTAGCGGAGTCACCGTCCTTGCAGCTTTTCCTGGCGGTTATATCGCCGATAAATTATCGCCCAGGGTTGTATATGCAGTTGGCTTGTTAGCTTTTGCCGTTGCTTACGCAACATTGGGCTTAACTCATAATCATGCAGTTGCACTGATTGCACTAGCTCTGTACGGACTTTTTCCAGCGCTGACTGATGGCGTTGGTAAAGCTTGGATTGCAGGACTAAGTGAAGCTAGCCATAAAGGTCGCGCGCAAGGTGTGTATCAAGCATCAATGAACTTCGCGGTTTTAGCTGCCGGAATTTGGGGTGGAGCGATGTGGTCTAAGGGCGACATTCAGTGGCCACTCATTATTGCTGCCGGAGGAGCGCTTATTGGTGCGCTAACTCTTGCAACAAGCCATCTACGGCCTGTTCGATCATAAGCAAAACCTCTTGATAGGCCTCAATCGATTGATTGTATGGATCAGGAACTTCTAATTTAAAGTAGTCATGTGAATGCGGATCAATTGCCTGCAGAGTTTTATCAAAACTTCGCAGATAAAAGACTTTGCTTCTTGATTCGTCATCAAGAGCTAAGTCATTTACATTCTTAAAGTTGCTTGAATCCATTACCAGGATCAAATCGGTAGTAAAAAAATCCGTGGATTTAAACTGTCGTGCTTTGTGTTTGTGTTTATAACCAGCGGC
>WLKQ01000053.1 GCA_009701185.1 Actinomycetota bacterium
CCAACCGCGCATGCACCACCATCGATGATCTGATCACCAACTAATAAGTATTGTCCTAACTCTTCTTGCACGGCTTGGGCAGTTGTTGGCGAAACATGTCCGAAGCGATTAGCACTTGGCGCAGCAACTCCGAAGCCACCGGTTTTTTCGAAAGCCTCTAGCAGCGCCAGTGCGACTTTATGGTCGGGTACTCGTACCGCAACGCTGTCTTGACCACCGGTTATAAAATCAGCAGCTCGCTCATTTCGTTTAAGCACAAGGGTCATCGGCCCTGGCCAATAATCGCGTGCTAAAGCGATAGCAAAAGTAGGAATCTCATCTGACCAATTGCTAATCCCTTGCATCGAGGCACAATGAACAATTAAGGGGTGATTGGCTGGGCGATCTTTCACTACATAAATACGCGCAACTGCATCTTTATTACATGCATCTGCGCCAAGGCCATAAACGGTTTCGGTAGGGAAGGCGACCAATGCACCAGCTGCTAATTGTGCAGCGGCTGACGCAATGGCATCGGCGGTGCACTGGGAAATGAACTGGCTCACGCGGCAATTCTCTCACTTTTCTCAGAAATTATTACCGTAAATCCCAGCCCATAGGAGATACTTAAGGCATGAAAAAAATATCTCTTCGCACAATCGCATCTGTCATTACCGCAGCATCTGTAGCTGGAGTCGTTGCACTCTCTCTACCCGCTGATGCCGCCGGTACCATCGATAATCGATACATCACTGTTACTGGCGTGGGAACTGTCTCCGTTGTACCTGATGCTGTTCGATTCAACGCCACGGTTTCTATCGTAGGTAAATCAAATTCATCTGCGTTATCTGAAGCCTCGCAGGCATCGAACGCTATTCGTACAGCGTTGAAAGATAATGGAATTGCAGTGAAAGATATTCGCTCAGCATCAATTTCGGTTTACCCTGAGTACACATGGACTCAAGAGACTGGAACTAAGATCACTGGTTACCGTGCATCACAAACATTTGATATTTTAGTTCGTAAATCATCAACTGCTGGAACTGTAATTGGCGCAGTCGTAGATGCTGGTGGAGATGCAGTTCAACTCGGTGGAGTAATTCCTGTAACAATTGATTCAGCTGCAGCAGCAGAGGAAGCGCGCGCAGCAGCAGTTGCAAATGCAAAATCGAAAGCAACTTCTTATGCAAAACTTCTTGGAACCTCAGTAGGAAAAGTTTTATCACTCGAAGAACTGTCATCGCCAGTTTATTCAACGCCGTATCCAATGGCAGCAAAAGCTGGAATCGCCAGTGACATGGCAGTTCAAGTTGATTTGGGCGAGCAAGATGTCACCGTTTCGATCTCAGTTCGATGGGCACTTAATTAATCCATAATCATTACGCGTAGCAAAAAAGCCATGAGGGCCACTGCCGAACTCATGGCTTTTTTGTGCCCAGATGTGACCGGTTTGGTTGCACGCTCAAAGGCGGGTACGATTGCCAAGCCTCAAACGTCCCCATCGTCTAGGGGCCTAGGACATCGCCCTTTCACGGCGGTAACACGGGTTCGAATCCCGTTGGGGGCACGCTCGACAAGCAGTACATGACGATGTAACACAAGCAGTAAATGAAGTTCGGCTTTGAAGGTGACATAAGAGCCACTTATGTGACAGATATGAAATCTATATTTTCAAGGCCCGGTAGCGCAGTTGGTTAGCGCGCCGCCCTGTCACGGCGGAGGTCGCGGGTTCAAGTCCCGTCCGGGTCGCAAAGGTTTTGGTGTCGTAGGTTTGAGCCGCCGACATTGAAACCTTGTTTGGCTTGGTAGCTCAGTTGGTACGAGCGAACGACTGAAAATCGTTAGGTCGCCGGTTCGATCCCGGCCCAAGCCACAGTAGTTATATTCCTAGCCTCTTTACTGGCAAGCGAGATACTGAACCTACTCAACCACAAGAAGGTTCGTGATGCGCAAACTCATTTACATAATTATTTCGGCGGTTCTTATCTCGTTAATGTCCCCGCAATCAACTTTTGCCGATGTGGATCCGATTGCAGCTGCTCTTGCAAAAGTGATGCCCGAGCTTCCGCTTCCACCGTCACATTCACGGTTAACTGCAGCCCGCGCACAAGTTGGAGCGAACTGGACAATTGAAAACGGCTACATCGGCCAAGGTGTTTCAGTTGTTTTAATGGATGGTGGAATTCAAGCCGATCATGTGCAATTTGATGGTCGAATAATCGCTGAAGTGTGCACGCAAAAACCAAATGAGAGTGATTTTATTTGGAAATGTAAAGACACTCGGCCTATTTCTGAAGACGCGGGTACTGCCGAGGCAGTAGTCGATTTAGCGGGAAATGCAGTGTGGCACGGAGTCGGTGTATCAAGCTCAGTTCTTGAATTCGCACCAGGTGTACGAATCATCATGATTAAAAATGGTGATGCCCTGCAAGCTCTTGATTGGGTAATTGCTAATGCTAAAAAATACAATATCGCTGCAGTAAGTATGTCTTTTGGTGGTGATGGCCCATCACCACGGCAAACTGATTATTGTGTAGTCCCCGATTGGCATGAGCGATTTATAAAAATGCGTGCATTAGGTGTTATCCCCGTAGCGGCAACAGGAAATGGTGGCCAAATTGCTGGAATCTCTCACCCAGCGTGCGATCCGCTAGTTGTTAGTGTTGGGGCAGTTACACCAGAAGATACTGTGATTTCCTATTCAAATATCTCAGACCGTACAACCCTGCTTGCACCAACCGAGTTTGAGACTGCCTACACAACTCCTGATAAAACTAAAAAAGATGCGTGGTTTGATTCATTTAGTGGAACTTCGGCATCAACTCCTGTAGTGGCCGCGATGATGGCCGTCGGCCGAAGTGCCTCACCTAATGCATCCGTTGATGAGCTAGTTCTAGCTGCTCGATCATCAGCAACATCCATCGACGATATGGTTGTTAAAGATCTCAAGCGTGTTAACTTTGATAAATTCGTTCAGAAATTACTAAAGCTAAAGACCGCTCCATCAATAAGCACCCTAACTTCAAGCCAACTGACTGAAAAATCCGTAACTATTGGCTGGACAGTTGCGAACTCTCCTACCAAAGTTCGAGTTTCGGTTAATGGAGCTACCCCTCAAGTTTTCACGGGCACAAATGGCGAACTCAAAGTAGCTAAAGTCTCTGGCGAAAACTCGGTGGTTGTGAAGGTTGAAGCCCTCGATAGTGATGCTTTAGTCTCATCAACTAAAGAGTTAACAGTTAGATTTCCAATTGAAAACCTGACCGGCTGGTGTAATCCAACAGGTAAACAACTCGATAGCGCAGCACCTCTGTTCGGACATTTAGAAATTCTTGGCCCTAATAAAACCGATGCCAATGTAATAGATTTTGGGCTTGGCATAACGGGTTCTCCAAGGCTTTCCTGCACCTATCTTGAGTTTTCTCCAAGTAAAACTCCTGCTACCGCTTATATCGCTCGACTCACTTCTGGAACGATAGATCGCCACACAATGTATATCCCGCGAGATTTTGGTACGGGCGGAATATTACGAATAGCATTTATTGACAGTTCGGGTAACTATTCATATGTAATGACACATATTTTTCCTGACAATACTTTTACAACGAGCGGATCTAGCACCTATGAGGCCGAACTCCAAAGAAACTATATAGATTTGCAACCAGAGCTCTTTGGGGTTGCACAAAAATCTTTTCTGGTTGCTAGAACCATATCTGCCGACTTGCTCGCCTTAAAAGCCAGTCAAGATGCTGCTCTTGCTACTGCGGCCGTTATCGCATCACAGTTAAAAACAATAGCTGCGCTGCAAAGTGAAGTGAGTAAATTACAGAAAAATCCAATAAGAGTTACGATCATCTGTGTAAAGGGTCGGCTTACACGAAACGTTACTGGCGTGGCTCCTGTCTGCCCGAGTGGGTATTCGTTAAAACCGTAAATTTATGTTGGTGTTTGCTCTTGCAAACGGGCCTTACGCAGACCTGTAATTAGGATATGCAATCTGCTTAGTTCATAACAATCAGGTAAATGTGGGCCTAACTCAGGCTTTCAGAGCCTGTTGGCTTACTACTTTAAAGCAACCTGCGACTAAATTACCGCCATGAGAACTTCACCTAAATCCCTCCGTTTGATCCTTGCAACCCTTCTGGCGATCGCGCTGCCAGCCGTTGCCCTGCCATCAATTAGCTCGGCTGCTGCCCCTGACGTAGTGAAGTTGGTGATTCACTACCAGCGACCTGCCGGTGATTACACGGGGTGGAACCTATGGTTATGGAAGAACTCGTTAGTTAATACCAACGACAAGTCACTTGATACAAAAGGTGTGCAGTTCAACGGCTCTGATGATTTTGGAAAAGTGTTAACGCTTGAAGTTCCAGATATGAGTGGTTTTGAAGATATCGGCATCCTGGTTCGCCTCAATGATTGGGCGTCAAAGGATATTGGCGATGATCGTTTCATCAGTAAGTTCGATGCAGATGGAAAAGCTGAAGTTTGGTTACGACAAGGAGATGCTGAAATTCACTACTCACTTCCAACCGAGCCGATAAAGGCTAACCCAGCGATTGCACAGACAAAGTTGTATGACTCATTAGATTTCACAAAGAAGTTCACATACAAGGGTGATGATTTAGGAAATACATATAGCAAAGCTAAAACTGCTTTCCGTGTGTGGGCACCAACTGCTAGTGAAGTTTCAATCGCAACATATGCAAGTGCTGACAGCGCAGCAACAAGTGCTGTTGTTGTTCCTATGAAGGCCAGTGCTAATGGCACATGGGTTGCAACAATTAACGGTGATAAGAATGGTTTGATTTACACTTACCGTGTGAAAGTTGATGGTGTAATGCGTGAAGCCGTTGATCCATACGTGCGCGCAACAACTGTTAACGGTCTGCGCGGAGTTGTTGTCGATCTTTCAAAGACAAACCCAAGTGGTTGGTCGACAAAGAAGCCAGCATTTAGCGGCAATCCGAGTGATGCTGTTATTTACGAACTACACGTTCGTGACCTATCTATCGATGCATCAAGTGGTGTTAAAGCCGCTAATGCCGGTAAATACCTAGCCTTTACTGAGCCAAAGACCAACGTTGGTGGAACATCTACTGCTGTTGCCTCTATTAAAGAGCTGGGCGTAACTCACGTAGAGCTGTTGCCAGTCTTTGATTTCGCATCAGTTGATGAGAATAATCCAAGCTTTAACTGGGGCTATGACCCACAGAACTACAACGTTCCAGAAGGTTCATATAGTTCTAATCCAAGTAACCCAACAACTCGAATTGTTGAATATAAGTCAGCGATCCAAGCACTTCACAATCAAGGTCTGCGCGTAAATATGGACGTGGTTTATAACCATGTTTATAACGCTGCATCATTTAGTCAGAACCAGATTGTTCCGGGATATTTCTTTAGAACAGATCCCAACGGAAACTTAACCAGTGGCAGTGGATGCGGTAACGATGTTGCATCCGAGCGTCCAATGGTGAGCAAATTTATTGTGGACTCAGTTAAGTATTGGGCAACCCAATACAACATCGATGGTTTCCGCTTCGACTTAATGGGCTTGATGGATATCAATACTGTTACAGCGATTTCTGCAACACTCAAGAAGATTGATAAGAGCATCATCGTTATCGCTGAGGGCTGGAACATGGGAACATTGCCAGATAAAGACAAAGCTGGTCAGATGAATATCGATCTGTTGCCTGGCGTATCAATGTTTAATGATCAACTGCGCGATGGAATTAAGGGCTCAGTCTTTAACAAAGAGGACACCGGCTTTGCAACAGGTAAAGCTGCTCCAAATAACAGCGTCAAGGTTGGAATCACTGGCAATATTTATTACTCCAGTCAGTTCTTACAGAACTGGACAACTATTGCTCCCGGACAATCTGTTAACTACGTTGAATCTCACGATAACTTGACGCTGGCCGACAAGATCACCGCAAGTGTTCCTACCGCTACTCCAGCACAGGTTTCACAGATGGCGCGCTTTGCTTCATCAATCGCGTTATTGGCACAAGGCCTTCCATTTATCCAAGCGGGTCAAGAGTTCTTGCGCTCAAAGAATGGCAATGACAACAGCTATAACTCGACTGATGCTGTGAACTCAATCAAGTGGAGTACAAAAGCGGCGAACATGACGACCTATAAGTATTTCCAAGGTCTGATCGCACTTCGTAAGGCGCATCCAGCGTTCAGAATGACAACAGAGGCACAAGTTATTAAGAACCTTAAGTTCTTGACCGCGCCAAATGATGTTGTTGCCTACTCAATCGCCGGTAAAGCTGTCGGAGATAAGGTTGCAAGCTTCGTTGTCATCCATAATCCAAACGCAACTGCTCAAAAAGTGAAGCTACCAAAGGCCGGCAAGTGGTCAATCGTGGTTTCAGGTGACAAGGCTGGAACTAGCGTTATCAGCTCTGCAACGATGAGCGAAGTAAGCGTTGCTCCACAAAGCACAATGGTGTTACAGCAGTAGGTAAAACTACTTCTTCTTATACCCCGTTGGGCACACCGGCGTAACGGCTGTTACCTTTTTGGTGAGCGTACCTTTCACGCATGTGATTGTTGTTGTTTTCGGCTTCAACAAATCGCTTATCTTCGCATTCAATGCATCGATCTGGGCTTGCTGATCTTTGTTTGCTGCAAGCAAGGTTGCAATCTTGTCACTCAGCGCCGAGTTAGTGTCCTTTAGGCTAGTGATTGACTCAATTGCGCTAGTTAGAGAGGCGGTTGCATTAGCTTGTGCTTTCGCGGCCGCTTCTGCATCAGCTTTTGCTTGCGCTGCGACCTCAGCAATGGTTTTCGCTGCGATCTCCGCATCAGCTTTTGCTTGAGCTGCGATCTCAGCCATGGTTTTCGCAGATGAATCAATCTTTGCTTGCTGATCTTTGATAGTTGCTGTCAAAGTTTGTATCTTGTCGCCAAGACCAGAGTTAGCTTCTTTTAGGCTCGAGATTGTTGCATTTGCATTTGCCAATGCAGTCTGAGTATCTGCCTTAGCCTTCGCTTCTGCTTCTGCGGCGGCTTTTGCCTTGGCTTCTGCAGCGGCCAATGCCTTTGCCGCTGCATCTGCTTTAGCTTTTATCGCTGCATCGATTTCGGCTTGAGCTTTAGCTGCTGCAGCCGCTTTAGCTTTCGCTGCAGCTTCAAGATCTGCCGCTGCCTTAGCTTCTGCATCTGCTTTAGCTTTGGCTGCAGAAGCCAGGTCTGCGGCGGCCTTTGCTTCGGCTTCACTCTTTGCTTTTTCTGCAGCCACTAAATCAGCGGCAGCCTTTTCTGCAGCTGCCTTTGCTTTAGCTATTTCATCCGCTGCAACTTGTTCAGCCGCAGCTCTGGCTTCAGCGCTCATTGCACGGTGCAAAACATAAATTACATTTTGCCCAAATGCCACAGAAACTATTTCACGATCCTTAAGGGTTTCAGATGTGTCAACAGCCACTGGAACCGAACTATTGGTTACCGAGTGAATACCAAGTTGACCATTTGAGTTATCCCCCCAGCAATATAGGGAACTAACTGCTATCGCACATGAATTTGTGCCATTGCTCGCAATATATGAAATTGGTTTTTCGCCAATAGCTGTGGTGGTTCCTAGCGCAGTTGGAGTATTTGACCCAGATGCAATTGCAGATCCAAAGCAGTACGCCGAAGCCTCTGCAAGAGCACACCCATTGCCGCCAGACCCATATGTATAACCGCTAGCCATTGAAATCTCTCTATCTTTGAGTCCTCCAGAACTCAACACAGAATTAGCTGTTGGTAGCCTAACTCCATTTCCCCATGAATATATTTTCTTATCTGCAATTACACTTGTCGTCTCTCCCGAACTTTGTAGGAGTGTAAATGAACTGAGAGTTTTACTCTTTAATTCCCCTTTAGTATCAACAGCCATAGGAGATGTAAAGACCGATTGAACGTAATCACCAAAGAAATCTTTTGCCACATCAATGCCTAACTGGCCACTACCGTTTGATCCCCAGCAGTAGGCTGCGCTACTTGCGATCACACACGTGTGGCTTCCTCCCGCATAGATTGCAGTAATAGTCTTTCCGGCAAGCGCGCCCGTTGAAGTAACGGCAACGGGAACATTGGAGTTTGTAGTCGATCCATTTCCTAACTGGCCACTGCCGTTATATCCCCAACAGTACGCAGCGCCACTTGCGATGGCACAGGCGTGGTTTCCTCCCGCAGATATTGCAGTAACAGTCTTTCCGGCAAGCACGCCTGTTGCGGTAACGGCAACAGGAAAAGGAATATTGGAGTATGTAGTCGATCCATTTCCTAACTGGCCACCGCCGTTATATCCCCAACAGTACGCAGCGCCACTTGCGATGGCGCAGGTGTGCTGAGATAGGGCAGAGATTGCAGTAATAGTCTTTCCGACGAGTATGCCTGTCGTGGTTATGGCAATAGGAACATTGGAGTTTGTAGTCGATCCATTTCCTAACTGGCCACTGCCGTTATATCCCCAACAGTACGCAGCGCCACTTGCGATGGCACAGGTGTGGTTAGACCCTGCAGAGATTTCATATGTTGCGCCATCTTTTAATAATGCATTAGTGGATGCAATGGGAGTATTTGAGCTTGTAGTGGTGCCGTTGCCTAATTGACCTGATGTATTGGAACCCCAGCAGTATGCAGCGCCACTCGCGATTGCACATGTGTTGTTATATCCAGCAGAAATAGTAGTGACAGTCTTTCCGGCGAGTGCCCCTGTTGTCGTTACTGCAGCCGGAGAGGTAGTTGAGTAAGTACTAGAGCCATCTCCTAGCTGCCCACTGCCGTTATTACCCCAGCAGAAAGCGGCACCGCTTGCAATAACGCAGGTGTGGTTACCTCCGTATGAGATTGCAGTAACTGTTTTGCTGGCAAGGGCCCCTGTAGCGGTAACAGCAACCGGAACATTGGAACTTGTTGTAGAGCCGTCTCCAAGTTGACCAGAACCGTTATATCCCCAGCAGTAGGCTGAGCCACTTGCGATCACGCACGCTTGGTTGGGCCCTGCAGAGATTGCAGTAACCGTCTTTCCGCTAAGAGGGCCAGTTAAAGCAACAGGAACATTTGAATTTGTATTAGAAGCATTTCCTAATTCGCCATTTGCGTTATAACCCCAACAGTAGGCTGAGCCACTTGCGATGGCACAGGTGTGGTTAGACCCTGCAGCGATTGCAGTAACCGTCTTTCCGGCAAGCACGCCGATTGAAGAAACGGCAACAGGAATGGTGGAGTTTGTAGTCGATCCATTTCCTAACTGCGAATTGTAATTCATTCCCCAACAGTAAGCGGCACCACTTGCGATTGCGCAGGTGTGGTTACCTCCGGATGAGATTGCAGTAACTGTTTTGCCGGCGAGCGCACCCGTTGAAGTAACGGCAATAGGAACATAGGAGTTTGTACTAGAACCATCTCCTAGCTGCCCACTGTCGTTATTACCCCAGCAATAAGCAGCGCCACTTGCGATTGCACAGGTGTGCGAACTTCCGACAGAGATCGCAGTGACTGTCTTTCCGGTTAACCCATCTGAATCTGGTAAGTCGTATGGCATTGTTGCGCGCTCGGTACGTGTTCCAATCGCGCCCATCACTGCAACTTTTATGTCATCGGGTGCTGCTGATGCTGGTGCAGCTGGGATCGTTAACAAAGAGCTCACAACTAATGTGCTCAATACAAAGCGCAGGACAATGGTTTTTCTCATGGGGTAATCGAAGCAGA
>WLKQ01000054.1 GCA_009701185.1 Actinomycetota bacterium
AGCTCCATACGGTCTGGATCGTTGCGGCGGTTCTTCTTTGTAATGTAGTTACGCTCTTTGCAATCAACGCAGGCCATGGTGATCTTTGGACGTACGTCCGCGCTCTTACTTGCCATGGTCTTACTCCTTCATTGGTTATCGAGGGGCTTAGGTTACCCGAGGCCTCTCAATGCGCGAAATTCGCGCGGGTGGAACTAGTAGCGGGAGCGGGACTTGAACCCACGACACAGCGATTATGAGCCGCTTGCTCTACCAAGCTGAGCTACCCCGCCAGGGGTGTGCTTTGAAAAGATCTCCGTCTAGTGAAGGAGCTCTTTCGAGCCCCCCACCGGAATCGGACCGGTGACCTTTTCCTTACCATGGAAACGCTCTACCAACTGAGCTAGGGGGGCGCTGATTGAGTGCTGAGCGTACAGGCAGATACGGTCTTTCGAAAAATCCCTTTCTTACTGGCCAGGAATGAGTGTGATTTTGCCTGTGGTTTTACGGGCGAGCATCGCTACGTGCGCCGCAGTTGCCTGACTCAAGGGAAAGCTCATTCCAACTACTGGATGGAGCTTTCCGGATCTCACTAACTCAAAGAGTTCTTCAATCACATCGTTCATTAACTCTTTATTGCCGAAGCAGTGTGAAAGCCAAAAACCTGTCACTGTCTTTGAGCCGCCCATTAATACCCCTGGATGAATCGGAGTTGGTGCAGTGCGCGATGCCATTCCAAAGGTAATTAAACGACCGAATGGTGCAAGTACATCCAAACTTTGATCGAAGGTTGTGCCACCGACCATCTCTAAAATTAGATTTACACGCTTACCACCATTTGCAGTTTTAATTGCACCAGCTAAATCTGCAACCGTTGCATCGACTGCAATGTCAGCGCCTAATGAAATTGCAAGATTACGTTTTTCCTCTGTTGAAGCAACAGCGATTACTTTTGCTCCCCACATCTTTGCAAGTTGAATTGCAATTGTTCCAACTCCACCAGCAGCTGCATGGACAACAACGCTTTCACCTGGCTTTACATGTCCAACTGTTTTCAAAATATGCCATGCAGTGGAGCCTTGAACCAACATGCACAACGCTTGTGAATCAGAAACGCCATCAGGAATATCAATCATGGCCGCTGAATGCGCTAAAGCTTTCTCTGCGTATCCCCCACTTGCAACAGGTGCTAATACTCGACGTCCAGAAGCAGTTGTGCCAACAACTTCAATTCCGGGAACTAATGGAAGAGTTTGTGGGGACAAATATGAGTTTTCAGTTTGGTGCGTATCGGCATAGTTAATTCCTATAGCGCTTACATTGATAACTTCAAAACCTTCACTTGCTACTGGATCTGCAAGATCAACGAGCTTCATAGCGTCTGGGCCACCGAATGCGGTGATCTGAATAGCTTTCATTTTTTATCCTTTAACCCATCTGAGTAAGTTGACATTGGCAACGATCGCTCTCGGGAATACCAGCTAGCGCCTCTTCAATGTGCAGGCCACAGCCCGACCATGTTGCTTTATGGCACTGATCACAAGTGACTTGTGAACACATATTTATCTCCCTCAAACGTAGAAGTTCGTCGACCTAGCGCAGTCTCTCATATCCCCGTTAATTGCACCGCAGCAAGCGCAACGCTCCCAACTATTACCCACGCCATAAGTCCCATCACCATGGGGCGAGCTCCAATAGCGCGAATAGCTCTCCAGCGAACTGATGAACCTAATGAAACAAGTCCGGCACCAAGTAAAAGTTTGCTCGTTAAAACAATATCGTCATGCAAGCGCACTGGAAGGTTTACTGTGTTCTGCACAATTGCGACAGCGATAAAGCCTAGAACAAAGAATGGGATCAAAGGAACTTTTTCGCTATTTGTTGCGCTTTCACCTTGTGAGATTAGATAGCGACGGTGGCGAATCGAAAGAATCAAAACAATTGGTGCTAACAAACAAACTCGAGCTAATTTAATAACGACTGCCGACTTAACCGCGTCATCACTCCATACTGAAGCCGTAGCAATCACTTGACCGACATCGTGGACCGCCGCTCCTGCCCAAGCTCCAAATGTTTGATCACTCAAACTTAAGACGTGACCTAAGAAAGGCAAGAAAAAGATTGACAGCGTTCCGCATAGGGAAATTAATCCGATGGCATATGAGGTCTCTTCTTGTGTTGCACGAGTTTGAGGTCGAATTGCAGCAACTGCTGTTGCGCCACAGACTCCAAAGCCAACGCCAATCAATAAACCAAGTTCACCTTTCATTTTAAATAATTTAGAGAGACCAAGAATTCCAAAGATTGTAAAACTGACTACAAGCATTACCGTTAACAAGCCTCTAAAACCGATGGCTTTAAGGGAAACCACGCTTACTTGAACCCCTAACAAAGCCACTCCTACGCGCATAAGTTTTGTTCCAGCAAGTGTCGTAGCGCTGTACGCAAAACGTGGCCACGTACCTAGATTTGCAATCAGAATGCCAAATGCAACGCATAAGGCTAAAGGACTGATGGCAGGTTGAACGTTATGTATCGCAAAAGCAGCGGCAACAATTACTGCAATAAAGGCCAAGCCTGGTGCACTATCAAATTTTCGGCGCACGTTATTCATAACGTAAAACTATAACCGGCCGGCTTGGTGTACTCGCTTGAGGAAATCTTGAGTTTTAAGGTTTTTGGGATTGTGCAACACCTCTTGTGCGGTGCCTCGTTCAAGAATATTTCCAGATTCTAGGAAGCAGACTTCATCGGCCACTTGGGTTGCAAAACCCATCTCATGGGTAGCCAAAACCATGGTCATTCCATCACTCTTTAAGTCACGGACAATGCTCAGGACTTCATTTACTAAAACAGGATCTAGGGCTGAGGTAATTTCATCGAGTAAAAGTAATCGGGGGTTAATAGCAAGGGAACGAATAATCGCAACACGTTGCTGTTGTCCCCCACTTAATCGATCCGGATATTGATCGGCCTTATCTGCTAGATCAAAGCGTTTCAAAAGTGTCATGGCTGCATCAACTGCTTCTTCTTTGCTTTTTAATTGGACTTTAATGGGTGCCAAAGTGATATTTTCTAAAACTGTTTTGTGTGGGAAGAGATTGAAGGATTGAAAAACCATTCCTAACTTGCGACGTACTTCATCAACATTTATCAAAGGATCTGATATTTCAACGCCATCAAGAAAAATCTGACCATCATCGATTGATTCCAGCAAATTAATACAGCGCAGAAGTGTTGACTTCCCGGAACCAGAAGCGCCAATAAGCACGGTAGCCGTGTGCTCTTGAACAGAGAGTGAAAGGTCATTAAGGACCAGTTCGTTGCCAAATGATTTGCGAATGTGTGAGAGTTCAAGGACGTAGGACATCAGATTGCACCCTCTGCATTCTGAGCATTTGTTCGCTGCCTTATTGCCCGATCCGTATAACGGGTCATTGGAATAGTTATTAGCAGAAAGAGAATGGCGGCTACAACATATGGCGTGTAATTAAACGTCCGACTTGCATTGATTTGCGCAGCACGGACCGCATCGGTTACGCCAAGAATAGAGACCAAGCCAGTGTCTTTGAGAAGAGAAACAAAATCATTGAGGAGTGGTGGCACAACGCGCCTAATAGCTTGTGGCAAAACAACGTATCGCATGGTTTGTCCTGAAGTTAAACCCAGAGAGCGTGCGGCGGCTCGTTGGCTGGGATGAATCGACAAGATTCCGCTACGAATAACTTCGGCTACATAAGCAGAATACGTAAGCACAACTGCAACTGTTCCAAGAAAAATTACGTTGCTAGAAATTCCATGTAAACGAAGTGCGGGTACTCCAAAACCAACCAACAAGATAATCAAAATAAGTGGTGCTCCACGGAAAATATCTACATAGGCGGTCGCTAAAAATCTGAAGGGAGTTAGCGCCGGGGATTTAGTTGTGCGCATAAGCGCTAGACCAAGAGCAATCACCCCAATACAGGCACCGCCAATAAAGGTTAATTGCAGATTAATCCAGAGACCGGAAATAACCGTTGGAAAAACTTCACGTCCATAGTTGATATCAAAGAAAGTTTTTTTAACAACAGCCCAACCGGGTGATGTCACGACAATCGTGAGCAAACTTCCAATAACAATGATTGATGAAACTGCGGCAACCACAGCCTGCTTTCGGCTTATGCGTTTGCGCGCTTGAGCTCGTTCTTTTTCACGAGAGCTTGGCGACCAAGCAGAGTTAATTCGCTCTGACATGGCCGCCAAACTACCGCCTTTACTTCTTTATTTCGCTTATGGCTTCAATACTGGCGCGCCAGCATCAGTTGCTAGCCACTTTTCAGTGATTGCTGCCAATGTTCCATCAGCAGTAATTGCATCAACTGCTGCAGATACACATGTAGTAAGCGGATTGTCTTTTGATAGCAAAAGACCAAATTGATCACCAGAGCCTGTTGAAGGCAACTGGCCAACGATTAAGCCATTTGTAACTTCGACTCCCGATAGATAGAAGGCTGTAGGTAGATCTACAACTAAGCCATCGATCTGCCCGTTCTTCAGCGCTGATACACCAGCAGCATTATCGTTAAAGACCTGTGGCTTAATTCCGATTTGATTTTGAATCGCATCAAGTGAAGTTGTTCCAACTGCAGCACCAAGCTTTGCATTCTTTAGGTCTGCGATTGAAGTCTTACCTTCAATTTTGCTGCCCTTAAATGAAACGATTGCTTGTGGAGCTGTGTAATAAGGGGAAGAGAAATCAACGGCAGTTGCGCGCTCAGGTGTAATTGAGAACTGCTGCAAATTGAAGTCAAAATTCTTTGCACCCGGAGTTACTGCGCTATCAAAAGTTGTACGGACCCACATGACTTCATCTTGTGTAAATCCGAGTTGCTTTGCAACAGCGTAAGCGACTGCGCCTTCAAAGCCATTTCCTGTCTCAGGTTTATCATCAATAATCCATGGGTAATATGCTGGCTGGCCAGTTGCAATTGTTAGCATGCCCGATTCGACTGTTGCAAGATCTGCCTTTGCGCACGATGAAGCGCTTTCAGAAGTTGCTGAATCGCTCTTTGCGCATCCTGACAAAGTTAATGCAGCCGCAACTGCAAGAACTGTGAGAATTCCAAAATTTTTTTTCACGGTTGCTCCTAAAGGGTAAGTTGATCTGTGCCCAAGGCTAGGGCATTACAAAGCCGCCATCAACAGGCACAGTCACCCCAGATACATATGAGGATGCATCACTTGCTAACCAAATAAGGGTTGATGCAAGCTCTTCCGTTCTGCCAACTCTTTGCGCTGCCGTTAACTGACGGACTAATTCAATTGATTCCTTGGGCATCTGGTCGGTCATCTCAGAAGGAAAGAATCCTGGCGCTAATGCATTAACGCGGATGCCTTTACGGCCTGTCCACTGCGCAGCTAAGTCACGTGTGAGGCCGATAAGACCAGCTTTGCTGGATGCGTAGGCAGCTTGCGGAAGACCACCGGGACGCATTCCTAAAATGCTTGCAATATTTACAATGACTCCACCATTTTTTGCTTGACGCGCAAATGCTTGTGCCATCCAATATGCACCCATCAAATTTACATCGATGACATTCCTAAATTGTTCTGGTGTTTCTGATGTCGCAGGTACTGCGGTTCCGACTCCGGCGTTATTTACTAAAATATCAACTCTTCCAAAGCGTTCAATTGCCAAAGCAATAAGCGCTGTGCAGTCATCGGGATTAGTAACGTCGGTTTGTAAGTAAGCGCAGGATCTTCCTTCAGCTTCTACGAGCGCCATAGTGTCGGGTAAGCGATCAACTCGCCGTGCGCCCAGTACAAGGTCGGCACCTGCTTGGGCTAAAGCCTGTGAAAATGCAACACCGAGCCCCGATGATGCACCTGTGACAACTGCCACTTTGCCATCGAGTCGAAATGTGTCCAAAATATTCATGCGGCTCTCCCTTTTTTAGCGCGATATGCGTACGGTACTACCATGGAGTTCAGTAATAGTTTAAGAGCCGAGAAATATCTAAGTGAGCTTCGTAATTTTATGGAGCAGAAAATTCTGCCATCTGAATCTATTTATCATCAACAACGAAGTGCTTTGATAGAAGCTGGGCAGCCACATGCACTCCCCGCTATTGTTGAAAGCCTCAAGGAAAGCGCGCGATCAAAGGGTTTATGGAATTTATTTCTGCCTGATTCACACGATCCGGCTCATGGCTTAAGCGTTACTGACTATGCAGTTCTAGCCGAGTTAACTGGTTGGTCTCCAGATATTGCACCAGAGGTCCTTAACTGTTCAGCACCTGATACTGGCAATATGGAAGTGCTCCATCTATTTGGCACTGATGAGCAGAAGAAACAATGGTTAGAGCCATTACTGGCTGGTGAGATTCGTTCTGGTTTTGCCATGACCGAACCAGACGTTGCATCAAGTGATGCACGAAATATTGCAACGTCGATAGTCAAAGAAGGTAATAACTACGTTATTAATGGTCGCAAGTGGTGGACAACTGGTGCGATGGATCCAAGGTGTCAGATATTAATTGTCATGGGCGTTACAGACCCAGATGCAGACAGCAACTATCGACAGTCCATGGTGTTAGTTCCCATGAATACTCCCGGAGTAAGTATCGTTAGAAATCTTTCAGTATTTGGTTACATTGACCAGCACGGTCATGCAGAGATTCTCTTTGAAAACGTGAAAGTTCCCGTCGCGAACTTGATTGGTACTCAAGGTTCGGGATTCGAAATCGCTCAAGCACGACTTGGACCTGGGCGCATTCATCATTGCATGCGTGCTATTGGAATGGCTGAGCGATCTCTATCTCTTATGATCGAACGTGCTGGTGAACGCACAACCTTTGGGTCACTTTTGTCACAACAAGGTGTCATCCAAGACTGGATTGCTAACGCCCGAATTGATATCGAGCAAGCACGTCTTTTGGTTTTAAAAACAGCGTGGCTCATCGATACGGTAGGGGCCAAAGCTGCACGTAAAGAAATAGCTGCAATAAAAGTTGTTGTTCCTCGAATGGCTCAAGAGATTATCGACCACGCTATTCAAGTTCATGGTGGTGCTGGAGTTAGCCAGGACACTCCCCTTGCAGCCATGTTCGCAGGAATACGTACGCTACGAATTGTTGATGGTCCCGATGAAGTACATCTGCGCGATATTGCCCGTATTGAGCTTAAGAATCGGCACATTACCAAATAATGACGCGTCAGCTGGGTGATGTACGCACCGAAGATGCATTCGACATTGATGCAGTGCATACATGGTTACTAAAAAACTCTGATATCCCAGGGGATAAACCCGCAGTGCAACAATTTTCTGCCGGTGCATCAAATCTCACCTATCTACTTACTTTTCAAGAACGTGAGTTGATTTTAAGACGGCCTCCTGTGGGTACAAAAGCGGCATCTGCCCACGATATGAAGCGTGAATTCTTTATCCAAAAAACTTTAAAACCAGATTTTCCAATCGCGCCAGAAGTCTTCGCACTCTGCCAAGACCAATCGGTTATTGGTTCTGATTTTTATGTTATGGAAAAAATAAATGGTGTTATCTTTCGACGAAATTTACCGGATGGTGTTAATGTAGAAAAAGATGACATGGAATTGATTGGAAATTCAGTCATCGACGGTTTAGTTGCACTTCATCACGTTGACCCCACATCACTTGCACAATTGAGCAAGGGCCCTGGATATGTTGGACGCCAAGTTGAAGGTTGGTCACGGCGTTATCGAAATGCACTTACTCCCGATGTCCCAGATGCTGAAGTACTCATGCAATGGTTAGACCAAAACCAACCTCAGGATGTTGCGTCATGTGTTATTCACGGGGATTGGCGCTTAGACAATATTGTCTTTAATTTGGATTCAACACCGAAGTTAGTTGGTGCACTCGATTGGGAGCTAGCCACCATTGGTGATCCGCTAATGGATCTTGGCTCATCGATGGCATATTGGATTGATAAAGATGACAGTGGCGCTTTTGCAGATCTGCGCCGCCAACCAAGTCATCTGCCTGGAATGCCAACTCGTAAAGAGTTTGTGGAGAGATATTTGGAGAAATCAGAGTGGGGCTGCGATGACTTTACTTTCTATGAAGTCTTTGGCCTCTTTCGATTAACCGTAATTTTGCAACAAATCTGGGCCAGATACGTGGCTGGCCAAACCACTAATCCAGCCTTTGCAGGATTTGGGGATGCAGTGAATCTACTTATTAACCGAGCGATGAGGATTATTTAATGCGCGCAGGAAGAATCACTATCAGTACACGGCAATTTGAGGTGGTAGATCATCCAGTTCCAGAAGCTGGATACGGTCATGTACGAGTGGCAGTAAAGGCTGCTGGAGTGTGTTTATCTGATGTCCACTTGCTTGATTCAACTCTTTCACCTGGTTACTTAGAAGGTGACGTTGTAACCATGGGCCATGAAGTTGCCGGCATCATCGATCATATTGGTGAAGGAGTTGAGCACTGGAAAGTCGGTGATCGCGTAATTGTCTGTGCCGGAATTAGGGATGAAAAAGGAAGAGTACGAACCCAAGGTTTTGATTTCGATGGTGGTTTTGCAGATTTCATGATTGCTAATGCAGATACATTAGTTGCAATTCACGAACAACTAAGTTTTGAAGAAGCCTGCATCATCCCTGATGCCGTTTCAACACCATGGGCAGCAATTACTCACACTGCACAAATGCGCGCTGGGCTTTCGAGTGCAGTTTTTGGAATTGGTGGACTAGGAATTCATGCAATTCAACTTCTTAAAATAATTGGCAGTACTCCGATTATTGCAGTTGATCCATTGCCACTTGCACGAGAGCGTGCGATAGGTATTGGTGCAGATGTAGCTCTTGATCCAGCCGATCCAGAGTTTGCGAAGAAAGTTCGTGCGCTTACTAATGGCCGTGGGATTGATGCAGCCTTTGATTTCGCAGGCGTCAATGCAGTTCGCGTTCAAGCTCTCCCTCTGCTTGCAGAAGGCGGCAAGTTAATAATTATTGGAATTGCGAGTGAGCCAATCACTATTCCCAGTGACATGGCCTTTGTATATAAGCGAAACCAAATTCTTGGGCACTACGGTTCAGAAGTGCATCACACACAAGAATTAGTTGAATTAATAAGAGCTGGAAAACTCGATCTTTCCGGCTCGATTACCTCTGTGCTTACGCTAGAAGATGCAGCCAAGGCCTTGAACCAACTGGCGCTTAAGACAGATAACCCCATTCGAATAGTTCTGCGTCCATAAGATCTATCTGGTGGCGGGTGAAGGATTTGAACCTTCGAAGGCAGAGCCGGGGGATTTACAGTCCCCTCCCATTGGCCGCTCGGGCAACCCGCCAAGGTCGAACAAGTAGTGCGGCAATTATGGATAGTGCGAAGGGAAAGGATACCTTAGGCACG
>WLKQ01000055.1 GCA_009701185.1 Actinomycetota bacterium
CTTGAAAAAGTCATGCAATCAGGTAAGCCACTTGCAATCATTGCCGAAGATGTTGAGGGCGAAGCACTTGCAACGTTGGTAGTAAATAAGATTCGTGGAACTTTCCGCTCAGCAGCTGTTAAGGCACCAGGCTTTGGAGATCGTCGTAAGGCGATGCTTCAAGATATTGCGATTCTTACAGGTGCAACGGTTATCTCTGAAGAAGTTGGTCTCAAGCTTGATCAAGCCGGTCTAGAACTCTTGGGTCGCGCTCGCAAGGTTGTTATCAGCAAGGAAGAGACAACTATCGTTGAAGGCGCTGGCGATGACGCACTTATTAAGGGTCGCGTTGCTCAGATCCGTTCAGAGATCGAGAAGAGTGATTCCGATTATGACCGTGAGAAGTTGCAAGAGCGTCTTGCAAAGCTTGCTGGTGGCGTAGCTGTTATCAAAGCCGGTGCTGCAACTGAGGTTGAACTCAAAGAGCGCAAGCACCGTATTGAAGATGCAGTTCGAAATGCAAAGGCTGCGGTAGAAGAAGGAATCGTCGCCGGTGGTGGCGTTGCACTTCTACAAGCAGGTACTGCAGTATTTAAGAAGTTATCGTTAACTGGCGATGAAGCAACGGGTGCAAAGATTGTTGAGTTTGCAATCGAAGCTCCACTCAAGCAGATCGCAATTAACGCCGGACTTGAAGGCGGAGTGGTTGTCGAGAAAGTTCGTCACTTAACATCTGGCCACGGATTAAATGCAGCAACAGGTGAGTACGTTGACATGATTAAGGCCGGCATCATTGATCCAGCTAAGGTCACACGTTCAGCGCTTCAAAATGCCGCATCAATTGCCGCTCTCTTTATTACAACTGAGGCGGTTATTGCCGATAAGCCAGAGAAGAATCCAGCACCAATGCCACAAGGTGGCGGAGACATGGACTTCTAAAACCCAGTAGTTAAGCAGAACGCCGCCCTCAATTAACACGAGGGCGGCGTTCTGCTTTACTCTAAGCACATGGCCAAGAAGTCGTTAATTAAAACTCCAAAGGGTGCAGCAAAAAACCTTGCCCCTTTTGATGCGACCGATCTTGCCCGTACTGCGATTATTGATGAACTACATGGAGCATCAGAGATTGGTGCATTTGTTTCTGTTGAGTTCGATGATGAAGATCGCGTCGCCACTTATTTATTTGAAGCAAAAATTGCGGGATATAAAGGTTGGCGTTGGTGTGTCACTGTTGCAAAAGTTGATACCGATGCACAACCTACTATCTGCGATGTAGTTGTTCTTCCTGGTCCAGACGCATTACTTGCACCGGATTGGATTCCATATCGCGATCGTATTTTGCCTGGCGATATTGGTGTCGGCGATATTGTTCCAAGCTCATTAGATGACACTCGTTTAGTTGCAGGTGAACAAGCGTTGCCCGCTGATGAAGAGTTAGACACTGCCATGGCGCTTGAACTTGGTTTTGGACGTGCACGAGTTATGTCTATCGAAGGTCGCGATCAGGCCGCTAAGCGTTGGTATGACGGTGACCGTGGACCGAAATCTCCTATGGCCGAATCTGCACCGAAGCCTTGTTATTCATGTGGCTTCTTTATCCCAATCGCTGGCTCATTGCGCGCGACCTTTGGCGTATGTGCCAATGCGATTTCACCTGAAGATGCACGCGTAGTCTCTGTAGATCACGGCTGCGGCGCTCACTCGGAAGCGACCTTCAACGCTCCTCTGTTAAACTAATCACCTGCCCGCACCCCTGCGGCTTTATCAGTACACAAAATTCTTAAGGAGCCCTCCCTATGCCTACAGGCCGCGTCAAATGGTTTTCATTGGAAAAGGGTTTTGGTTTTATTGCAAATGATGAAGGCGAAGATGTTTATCTAGCGGCTTCATCACTTCCAGCAGGTACAACAACTGTTAAGCCTGGAACCAAGCTTGAGTTCAGCGTTGCAGATAGCCGTAAAGGCCCTCAAGCAATGTCAGTTCATATTGTGGATGCACCGCCATCTTTGGCTGAAAATTCACGTGTCAATCCAGATGACTTAGCTGCAATGATTGAAGACACCATCAAGATTTTAGATCGCGTTGGTAATGGCTTACGTCACGGCCGTCATCCAGCTGGTCCAGAGGCTGAACGTTTAGGCCGTGTATTGCGCGGTATTGCTTCTCAATTAGAGGCTTAAATTCCGCTTTTCCGTGCACGTCGTACGGAGTAGCGAATACCAGTCACGCCTAGAACAGCACCAAAAGCGCAGGTCCAAATAATTTTTGCATCGGCATTCATTGCTAGTGCAATTACACCGGCAATCAGCCAGCAGATAGTTCCAATTGCTACTAAGGTTACAACTGAGCGAATATTTGATGACATACGAGAAGAGTAATGCGAACACCTATAAAAGTTGATGGCAACTGGCGCTCATTTCGCCATCGAAATTATCGCATCCTCTTTCCAGCCAACACTATTTCAAACATCGGCAGCTGGGCCCAACGCATTGCTCAGGACTGGCTAGTTTTAGAACTGACACAGAACAACGGAACATATTTAGGGCTTGTCACTGCAGTGCAGTTTGCACCAGTCTTACTTTTCTCTCTTCATGGCGGCGCATTGGCTGATCGCCTTGATAAACGCAAAGTCTTGATTGCAACCAACATAGTTGGAGGAACTGCATCAATCGGACTTGGGCTCTTAGTAACAACCCACATGGTGCAGTTGTGGCACGTATTTGCCTTGGCTGCCGTACTTGGAATCTCAACGGCCATTGATGCACCAGTTCGCCAAGCATTTACAAGTGAACTCGTTGGTCATGAAGATTTACCTAATGCCGTCAGTTTAAATTCAGCGAATTTTAATGGCGGTCGACTGGTCGGACCTGCTGTATCAGGCTTATTAATCGCCGCTTTTGGCACCGGACCATCATTTTTAATAAATGGAGCAACGTACTTTTTTGTCATTGTAGCGCTGCTTAAATTGGATAAGAAAACATTTTTCAATCAAGATCAAGTGCGCAGCCTTGGAAATATCCGCGAGGGTATTGCCTACGCAAAGGCGCGCCCAGATATCTATGTCGTCATGATTATGGTTTTTGCTCTTGCAACTTTTGGTCTTAACTTTCAAATCTTTAATGCGCTTATGGCAACCCAAGAGTTCGGTTTAGGTCCAGCTAACTTTGGCCTCATGGGAACTTTTATTGCCGTTGGATCTTTAACTGGTGCGATTGCATCGGCCCGCCTTGAGCGTTTTCGCACTACCCGATTTGTAATCTTAGGTGGAATGGCATTTTCCGCTTCAATCATGATGTTATCTATTTTGCCAAACTACACGTCTTATATTTTCTGGTTACCGATCTGCGGAGTAACCGCCTTAACAACCCTGGTCTCAGCCAACTCGCTTGTGCAGACCAGTACAGATCCAGCAATCCGTGGACGCGTTATGGGGTTGTACTTACTTATTTTTATGGGAGGAACACCCTTTGGTTCTCCACTCATTGGTGTAACGACTGAACTTATTGGAATTCGATTGACTATCGCGGCGTGCGGCGGAATATCTCTAGCGGCATCTCTGTTTGTATGGTTCAAGTATCGCAATAAAGTAGAGAAACCAGCTGATATTAGTGTCGAGGCGGTTTTACAGTCCGGCAATCGCAATCATAATAATTAATCCAAAGAGGACAATCAAAGTAACAAGCCTGCGGGTCTTATAGCTCATACATGCTCCTGAACCGTATTAGAAGGTATGAATTTAACGATACCAAATGCAATAGCTATAAGCACTGGAACCATGATGTAAGCGCGAGAAATTCCAAAATTATCGCCAAGTACACCGAGCAAGAATGGTGCCCCAGCAATTGCTATTCCAGCGCCGAGAGACGTACGACCGATAGCTAAGTCGGGACGACCGTCACTAAATGAAATTAAGCGAATCGATGCAAGCGCGAACTGCATCGAGATTCCAAGACCGACACACAATAGTGATGCCAAGCTAATAATCATGGAGTGTGACAACCAGAAAGAAGTAAATCCTAAAAACTGAAGCGAAATAATTGCGAGCATTTGTGTATCTAATTTAAAGTTCTGTAAAACTACTCCACCAAACCAACGGCCGATTCCCATGCCAGTGCCAAGTGCAACAATAGCTACAGTTGAAATTGCAGCAGTTGAACCTACGCGATCGCGCAATAATGATGCAGACCAAAATGATGTTGCAAACTCACTTGAAATACAGGCAATAAATCCAATCCAAGCAATCCAAAATTTGCGAGACAGTTTTCCGCTTTGAGGACCCGACTCATCTGGAATATGTACTTCATCGCTTTTATTGCGACCTTTAAGAAAAAGAGTCACTGCTACGGGTAAAGCTAATAACAAACCAAGGCGCCACAAATGGGGGAAGACAATTGCGATGGTGCCAATCAATGCAGTTCCGGTTACAAAACCAACCGATGCAATTCCATTAGCTTGAGGAATGGCAACTTCGGCCGCCTTTCCATAATGGTGAGACATAGATGTCAGCATTGTGTTGATAACAATCGATGTTCCAAAGCCAGTAATAAGCGTTGCCGGCAACGTTAAAAAGACAGGCGGTGAGGCTACGAACATAGCTAGCCCAGAAGAAAAGATCAGCAGTCCGATCCACGATAAACGTTCACGGCCAAATCGATGGGCCATGCGTGGATTGGCATAGCCAGCAAAAATAGATGCCACACCCATTGCCGTGCCATGCAGCCCAGCAATGGTCAGCGAGGTTCCTTGGTCGGCGCGCAGAAGTGATTGAGCGGGACCAAATCCCCCTAAATAAAAGTTAACTATTGCCGTCTGTGTAGCAACTGTCCAAAAGAAACGATCTCGCGTAAAGCTTTTAGGCACTAGAAGGATTCCACAACAAAATCAATGCATTGCGTCAGTGCTGTCACATCACTTGGATCTACGGACGGGAACATACCTATACGAAGTTGATTCTTACCTAACTTGCGATATGGCTCGGTATCTACAATTCCATTAGCGCGAAGTGCTGCAGCAATCTTTGTGGCATCGATTGCATCATCGAAGTTAATTGTTCCAACTACTTTTGAACGCATAGCTGGGTCAACAACAAACGGTGTTGTGTAAGAATTTTTCTCAGCCCATGAATACAAAATCTCTGAAGACGCAGCGCTGCGGCCAGCTGAGAACTCTAATCCACCGCCTGCATTCATCCATTCGATTTGGTCAGCTAACAGCATCAGCGTTACTAATGCAGGTGTGTTATATGTCTGATCGAGTCGAGAGTTTTCAATCGCAATCGTTAAATCAAAGAAGGCTGGAATCCAACGGCCACTGGCTTTTATTTTTTCAACGCGCGCAATAGCTGCTGGACTCATAATTGCAATCCATAAACCACCATCGGATGCAAATGATTTTTGAGGTGCGAAGTAATATGTATCAAACTCTTTAGCATCGACACGTAATCCACCTGCGGCACTTGTGGCATCAACTAAAACCAATGCACCATCGGTTCCAGCAGGGCGAAGAATTGGCATTGCAACACCAGTACTTGTTTCATTGTGCGTCAGCGCATAGACATCGATGCCAGCCTCAGCAACTGATACTGGGTGTGTACCTGGCTCTGATTTAATGACTGTTGGTTCACCTAAAAATGGCGCTTCCTTTGCTGCAGATGCGAATTTTGATGAAAACTCGCCAAAGACAAGGTGTTGAGATCGATCCTCAATCAGGCCCATGGTTGCGATATCCCAGAATGCAGTTGAGCCGCCATTACCAAGTACAACTTCATAACCTTCCGGAAGATTAAAAAGTGAATGCAGTCCATCGCGAACGCGCTTCACTACATTCTTTACGGGCTTCTGTCGGTGAGATGTTCCTAAGATCGACGTACCCGATGCAGCTAATGCCGCGAGAGCTTCCGGGCGAATCTTTGATGGACCACAACCGAATCGGCCATCACGAGGTTTAATTGCTGACGGGATAATTAACTCTGCGCTCATTGGCTAAGTTTATGGGTAGTAGCGGCCTAACTCCCAATTAGCATCAATGGTACTTCGCTCATATCGCAAGCGATCATGTAATCGTGAGTATCGGCCTTGCCAGAATTCAATTTGAAGTGGCATTACTCGATATCCACCCCACTGTGGCGGACATGGGACGACAGATCCTTCAGGCCATTTCTGCTTAGCGCCTTCAAATCTTTGTTCAAGCTCTTCGCGCGAGGATAAATCCGCTGATTGGTGACTAGCCCACGCACCGATTTGAGATGACCATGGACGCGTAGCGAAATAATCGTCGCTCTCCTGGCGTGAGATTTTTTCAGCCACCCCACTGATTGAAACCTGTCGCTCCATTGCATACCAAGGAAACAACAGGGCAACGTTCGCATTAATCTCTATCGAATGTCCCTTGCGCGAGGAGTAGTTAGTAAAGAAAGTAAATCCGCCCTGCGAAATATCTTTCAATAAAACAGTGCGGGTAGTAATTCGCGAATCGCTATCTGAGGTTGATAGCACCATGGCATTAGCTTCAACGATGACTGGATTTTTATGGGCTTCAAGCAGCCAGCTTTCAAAGGCTACGAATGGATCGTCGGGCAGAGCTTCTAGGCCGATTTCGCCATAGGAACGGCGCATTGCAGCGATTTCATCACGGCCAAAACTCTTTTCGCTCATAGGTGTATCGAACCTCACTTTCGTCCTGAGTGCATCCTCTATAGGCGTGGTCGCCAGCACCCCTTGCGTAGGTGCAGAATTAGCGCAGTGCACAACGCGTATAAAGGAGCTCGCCATGTCAGAGGATTTCAAGCCAGGTCTTGAGGGTGTTATTGCTTTTGAGTCTGAAATTGCTGAGCCCGATAAAGAAGGTAGCGCACTGCGATACCGCGGTGTAGATATTGAAGAGCTCGTTGGTCGCGTCTCGTTTGGAAATGTGTGGGGCCTGCTTGTTGATGACATATTTAACCCAGGTTTACCAAATGCTGAAAAGTTTCCTTTACCAGTTCACTCTGGTGACGTTCGCGTAGATGTGCAAGCTGCAATCTCTATGTTGGCACCCGCATGGGGATTTAAGCCACTTCTTGATATCGATGATGTTGAAGCACGCAGTAACTTAGCGCGCGCATCAGTGATGGTTCTTTCATATTTAGCACAAGCTGCGCGCGGAGTAACCGCACCTCAGGTACCAGAGTCTGAAATTGATAAAGCACATACTGTTGTTGAGCGCATGATGATTCGTTGGCGCGGAGAGCCAGATCCTCTTCATGTAAGAGCGATCGATGCTTATTTTGTTTCGGCGGCAGAACATGGAATGAACGCTTCAACATTTACTGCACGCGTTATTGCCTCAACTGGCGCTGATGTTGCTGCGGCACTCTCTGGTGCAATTGGTGCAATGTCAGGTCCACTACATGGTGGTGCACCTTCACGTGTTCTTCATATGATTGAAGAAGTTGAAAAAACTGGCGATGCAGATAAGTATGTAAAAGATTTATTAGATCGCAAAGAACGCTTAATGGGCTTTGGGCACCGTGTGTATCGTGCAGAAGATCCACGTGCTCGTACTTTGCGTCGTACTGCAAAAGAATTAAATGCTCCACGTTATGCAGTTGCTGAAGCACTTGAGCGCGCAGCATTAAAAGAGTTGCGCGAACGTCAACCAGATCGCGTGCTTGAAACAAATGTTGAGTTCTGGGCAGCAATTATTTTGGACTTCGCGGAAGTTCCACCACATCTATTTACTTCCATGTTTACTGCAGCGCGTACCGCTGGCTGGTCGGCACACATCTTGGAAGAAAAGCGCACTGGCCGTCTCATTCGTCCATCGGCTCGATACATTGGTAAAGCCCCACGTGCCGTTGAGTCAGTTGCGGGCTGGGATTCCACAGTGGAGCAGCTCCACAAGTAAGTCTGTAACAGGCATATGCAAGGCCGAGGCTTTATAACGATTTCGTAAATCAGCCTCGAAAACCCTGCTATTGATGGCTCTTACGTTGCATTTTTCGCTCATAAGCAGTGGGATAGGGGCACGAGGAAACCTGCACCCCCTAGAAGAGGTTTTCAAATTTTAAAGGAGATTACTTAGTGAAGAACAGACTACTTAAGGGTCTTGCTCTTGCTGCCACAGCGTCTTTTGCTGCCAGCCTGACAATTGTCCCTGCACAAGCTGCAAACGAGATTCTCGTTTGGGCCGATGAAACACGCGGACCAAACTTAACAAAGGTTTTTGCAAAGAAGAGCGACTGGGTTCCAGGAAGCACAATCAAGGTTGTTTCTTTCTCGAGCTACGATGCGCTAAAAGCTGCACTTGATAATGCATCTGGCACAACTGGTCCAGATATTTTCGTTGCAGGTAACGACTGGGTTCCAGCGTTAGCTAAGAGCGGAAAGCTTGCTCCTGTAGTTTTAACTGCTGCACAGAAAGCACAATTCACACCAAGCCAGTTCTTTGATCTCTCATACGGCGGAAATCTTTACGGCGTTCCTGTAGATGTAAACAACGTTGGAATGGTTTTCAATACAAAGCTAGTAAAGACTGCACCAAAGACTTACGGTGAAATGGTCAACTACTACTTAGCTAATAAGGATAAGAAGAAGTTAACTGCCGGTCTTTGTGTTGCTGGTGGCGGAATGTCATGGGGCGCTCTTTCAGGATTCTCAGCACTAGGTGCAGAGCCATACCTAATGAACGCTGATGGAACTGTTAACTACTCAAAGAGCTTTGATCCAACTGTTTTTGCTAAGAACGTAAGCACATTACTTCTTGACAAAAAGGGTAAGAGCAATGGCTTCTGGCCAGCAACTGACACTGGTTGCCAGGATAACTTCCTAGCCGGCAAGGTTCCATTTGCAATTATTGGTAACTGGCACTGGCGTACATTCGCAGAAGCTGGCTTCGAGATGAACATCATGCCTGTTCCAGGCGTAAAGGCCGGAACATATGGCAAGATGTTTGGATCTGTTAGCGGTGCATTCCTTACTTCATTCGCTGAAGCACACGGAGTAGCTGTTCCAGCTAAGTCACTTCTTACAAGCTTCTTCGCATCTACTAAGGGCCAGGTTGCATACCAGGCTGAAGAAGGACGTCCACCAGCCGAGAAGGGCGCTCAGAAGAGCCAGCTCGTACTTGGTGGTCAAAAGGCAATGGGAGCGGCAGCAAGCCTCTCCTCTATCCCACAGATTGGTGCTTTCTTGAACA
>WLKQ01000056.1 GCA_009701185.1 Actinomycetota bacterium
ACTGTGCTTTAGCTGCAGATATTGCGGTGGCATTGCAGTGAAAAAAATATTATGTATTGGCGACTTAGCCCTTGATGTTATTGCCCAGTTAAAAGAGAGTATTAATTACGGCAATGACACGGCCAGTCGCATCTCAACCCACCCAGGTGGGCAAGCCGCAAATGTTTCTACCTGGATCACACGTACAAATACACGTGCCCAATTAGTTGCACGAGTTGGAAATGATCCGGTGGGTTTTGCCCTCATCTCTGACTTAGATAAATACGGCGTGGAGCACTTGAATTTAATGCGTTCAGGCCGACCAACTGGCGTTGTTGTTATCTTGGTTGATGCCAATGGAGAGCGCACGATGTTTCCCGATAACGGAGCAAATGCCGATCTTGAAGTTAGCGATCTTCCACCTCTAGATGATTTCGATGGTGCTTATCTCAGCGGTTATGCACTCTTGGATTTTCGCAGTCGTGATGCTGTATTGGCCATGGTCAAAAAGATTAAGGCCGCTGGAGTTCCTATTTATTTTGACCCCACTACTACAGGTGCGATGAAGATTGTCTCTTTGCAAGAAGTTCTCTCATGGGTCTCATTAATGGATGGCATCCTTCTCAACGCTGAAGAAGCTCTCTACCTCGGTGACTCAACAGATATTGAAGAGGCTAAGGAGAATTTGAAGAAGTGCACTCCCCTGGTTGTTATCAAACTCGGTTCTCGAGGAGCAATGGCAGTCCACAATAATCAAACCGCTCGAGTTGCTGCAGTGACCACCAATGTTGTCGATACGACAGGTGCTGGAGATTCATTTGCCGCCGGATTTATTCCCAAGTGGTTAGAAACACGTGAGTTAGAAGCAGCTCTCACCGCAGGAACTACTCTGGCGGCAAAGTGTGTAGCAACAGTTGGGGCGCGTCCTCCCTTAAATTAACCCTTGGAGTTGGCACAATCTCCCCCATGGCAAAGACAACTAGTACGAGCAAGACCAAGAAACCTGTCGGCCCAAAGCCTGGAGAGTTCCCAGGCAAGATCGTTGATATAGATGTTTCTAAGGAAGTCTCTGAATCCTTTCTAGAGTACGCATATTCAGTAATTTATTCGCGCGCACTTCCCGATGCTCGAGATGGTTTAAAGCCAGTGCACCGTCGAATTTTGCATCAGATGGCCGACATGGGTCTGCGTCCAGAACGCGGACACGTAAAGAGTGCGCGCGTTGTTGGTGAAGTAATGGGTAAGTTGCACCCGCACGGTGATGGCGCAATTTATGACGCACTTGTTCGCATGGCGCAATCATTTTCAATGCGCTTACCTTTAATTGATGGTCACGGAAACTTTGGTTCACTTGATGCAGGTCCTGCAGCGATGCGTTATACCGAAGCTCGCCTTGCAAGTGCAGCTATGGCAATGGTCGCCGAAGCCGATGAAGATACGGTTGATTTTGGAGCTAACTATGACGGCCAACTATCTGAGCCGTTAGTTCTACCTGCGGCATATCCGAACTTATTGGTGAACGGCGGTTCGGGAATCGCAGTAGGCATGGCTACAAATATGGCTCCGCATAACTTAGGTGAAGTTATCGCTGCCACTAAATTTCTTATTGATAATCCAACTGCAACTGTTAAGCAGTTAATGAAATATATTCCGGGTCCCGATTTTCCTACTGGTGGTGAACTCGTTGGTCTAGACGGTGTTCGTGAGGCGTATGCAACAGGTAAGGGATCTTTTAAGGTTCGAGCAAGTGTCGAGATTGAAAAAGTATCATCGCGTAAAATGGGCATTGTTATTAAGGAACTGCCATTTACCATCGGGCCCGAAAAGGTTGTGGAACGTATCGCGGCCCTAGTTAAATCAAAGAAAATTCAAGGAATCAGCGACATTATCGATTTAACCGATGGTCAGACCGGTACTAATGTTGTTATTGAAATTAAAAATGGCTTTGAGCCAGAGGCTGTTCTTGAACAGCTCTATGCACTTACTCCCATGGAAGATGCTTTCTCAATTAATGCTGTCGCACTTGTTAAGGGTCGCCCGCAGACTTTGGGTTTAAAAGAACTTCTAAAAGTCTTTATTGAGCACCGCATCGAAGTTGTTCGCCGTCGCAGTGAGTTCCGCAAAGCTAAGGCTGAAGGACGTTTGACCTTGGTCGATGGACTTCTCAAGGCGATTATTGATATCGATAAGGTAATCAAGATCATCCGTGCCAGCGATGATGCATCTGCAGCTAAAGATAAGTTGATTAAGGACTTTAAGCTCAATGATGAGCAGGCCACATATATCTTGGATATGCCCCTGCGTCGTTTAACAAAGATGAGCAAATTAGAACTTGAAACCGAACAGAAGCAACTAAAAAGCATCATTGCTGAGTTGACCAAGCTTCTCAAGAGCGAAGATGCCATCAAGACGCAAGTTTCAGATGAATTAACCGCGGTTGCTAAGTCATTTGCTAGCCCTCGTAAGACCAGAATTGGCGCTGCATAAACTCGGCTAGAATACGGTGTGATTTCAACCCAAGCCCTAGAACTTCGTGCAGGTGCACGCCTCTTAATTAAAGGCGTGACTGTGCGTATTAATAGTGGCGATCGCATTGGTTTTGTGGGTCGAAACGGTGCAGGTAAATCAACTCTTGCCAAAGTTTTAGCTGGTGAAACCATGCCGGCAGGCGGCGCAGTAAATCGCACGGGCAAGATCGGTTATTTGCCGCAAGATCCACGTACGGGTGATGAGCCAGGCACAGTTATTGAGCGAATTCTTTCGGCTAGAAACTTAGATCAAATCGCACACCGTATGCGCCAAGTTGAAGAAGAGATGGCGACGGCTCAAGATGAGGCTTTAGAAAAAGCGATGGATAGATACACTCGCGTTGAGCATGAATTCAGTGCAGCAGGCGGATATGCGGCAACAGCTGAGGCCGAAGCGATTGCAACGTCATTAGGTGTTACTGAAGCCGTCTTTGGCCATGAACTTTCAACACTTTCTGGTGGTCAACGTCGGCGTATCGAACTTGCACGTATTCTTTTTAGTGGCGCAGAAACTTTGTTACTTGATGAGCCAACTAACCACTTAGATGCAGATTCCATTATTTGGTTACGTGAATTCCTATCTAAGTACTCTGGCGGCTTAGTGATCATCTCTCACGATGTTCAATTAATCGAGACCGTTGTAAATAAAGTCTTCTACTTAGATGCTAATCGCAACGTTATCGATGTTTATAACTTAGGCTGGAAGGCCTACCTTCTTCAGCGCGAGCAAGATGAGCACCGCCGCAAGAAAGAGCGCGCTAACGCCGAAAAACGTGCAGAGATTTTGCAGAAGCAGGGTGAAAAGATGCGTGCTAAAGCCAGCAAGGCTACTGCTGCGCAAGGCATGTTACGTCGTGCTGAAAAACTACGCAGCGGCCTTGAAGATGTTCGCGTGAGTGACAAAGTTGCAAAGCTGCGCTTTCCTACTCCTGCCCCATGTGGAAAGACACCGCTATCTGGAGAAGAGCTTTCAAAGTCTTACGGTTCACTTGAAATCTTTACCGATGTTTCCTGCGTGATTGATAAGGGATCTCGCGTTGTAATCCTTGGACTTAACGGTGCAGGTAAAACAACGTTGCTTCGCATTTTGGCCGGCGAGTTAGAGTCTGACACCGGAACCGTTGAACACGGTCATGGTTTAAAGATTGGTTATTACGCCCAGGAGCATGAATCTCTTGATTTTGAGCGCACCGTATTAGAGAACATGATGTCTGCAACTCCTGATCTGCGTGAGCCTGAAGCGCGAAATACTTTAGGCTCCTTCCTCTTTGTTGGTGATGATGTACATAAGCCCGTTAAAGTTTTATCTGGTGGAGAACGTACGCGTTTAGCGCTGGCCGTATTGGTTGTATCGGCAGCAAATGTTTTGCTCCTTGATGAGCCAACAAATAACTTAGACCCGGCATCTCGTGCTGAAATCCTTGGCGCGTTAGGTGAATATCAAGGCGCAGTAATCATGGTTAGCCACGATGAAGGAGCAGTGCAATCCTTGAAGCCAGAGCGCGTCATTTTATTGCCAGATGGCGATGAAGATTTATGGAAAGATGATTACTTCGACTTAGTATCTATCGACTAAGCGTCGATATGGTCGCGGTCGATCTCAGCGTTGGCAATGAACTCTTTTCGTGGGGCGACATCACTGCCCATCAATAGTTCAAACATAGCTTCAGCTGCCGTGGCATCAGAGACCGTGATGCGGCGCAAAGTACGGGCATCAGGATCCATGGTCGTCTCGCGCAGTTGATCTGCATCCATTTCGCCAAGACCTTTATAGCGCTGAATCGGCTCTTTCCACTTCTTGCCGTTCTTCTTTAACTCTGCAGTAATTTTCTTCATCTCATCATCGCTATAGGTGTAAATGTATTCACCCTTCTTGCCTCCCCCGCCCATAACTTCAATACGGTGAAGCGGCGGAATAGCTGCAAAAACACGGCCTGAATCGATCAGTGGGCGCATATAGCGATACATCAAAGTAAGTAGCAAGCAGCGAATGTGTGCACCGTCGACATCGGCATCTGACATCAAGATAATTCGGCCATAACGGGCTTCATCTAATTCAAATGATTTACCGGAGCCGGCGCCGATTACCTGAATAATCGATCCGCACTCTTTATCTTCTAGCATCTGTGACAGTGATGCCTTTTGAACATTAAGAATCTTTCCGCGAATCGGCAGAATCGCTTGGAACTCACTATTGCGTGCCGCCTTTGTTGTTCCAAGTGCTGAATCACCTTCAACGATAAATAACTCAGTGCGCGTTACATCCTCTGAGCGACAATCTGAGAGCTTCGTAGGAAGGGATGAAGACTCGAGTGCGTTCTTGCGTCGCTGCAAGTCCTTGTGTGCGCGCGCACTAATGCGTGTTCGCGATGCAGCTGCAATCTTTTCAAGGACTAAGCGACCATTGGCTTTATCAATTCGCTTGGTTGTATTGAAATACTCTTTCATCTTTTCAGCCACGACAGCTGAAACTATTCGTGTGGCCGCAGCAGTTCCTAGAACTTCCTTCGTCTGTCCCTCAAACTGTGGCTCTGACATTCTCACAGTAACAACTGCAGTCAAGCCTTCCAAAATGTCATCTTTAATTACATCGGCCTCTTTGTTAGCAAGAGTCTTAGTTGATCGAAGCGCTTCGTTTATCACCTTTACCAGAGAGCGTTCGAATCCCAGAACGTGTGTACCACCCTTAGGTGTTGCGATGATATTGACGAATGAACGCTGCGTAGTCTCAAAGCCATTACCCCACTTCATCGCGATATCTACTTCCATATCGCGCTCGACCTCAGTCGAGACCATATGCCCCTTATCGTCTAAGACTGGAACAGTCTCTTGATAATGGCCAGTGCCGTAAATACGAATGACGTCACCAACAGGTTCATCTGGTTGTAAGAAATTACAGTATTCAGTGATTCCACTCTTATGAAAGAAAGTCTCGCTAGTTTTAGTCTTAGTGCGGTTATCGTTAACGATTAACGTTAAGCCTGGTACTAAATAGGAAGTTTGGCGGGCACGGTCGTAAACTTCAGATAATTCAAGCTCTGCCTCTTTTAAGAAAATCTGCTTATCTGCCCACCACTTGATGCGCGTGCCCGTTACTTTGCTAGAGATCTTTCCGATGACGCGCAAACCCGACTTTGGTTCAAAGGGAGCATTAGTTCCATCACCATCAAAGATTCCAGCAGTTCCACGCTGAAAAGACATCCAATAAATTTTTCCGTCGCGATCGACTTCAGCATCAAGACGTGATGCAAGTGCGTTTACTACCGATGCACCAACTCCGTGCAGACCACCCGATGCTGCATATGATCCGCCGCCGAATTTTCCACCAGCATGGAGCTTAGTTAAAACAACTTCAACACCGGTCAAACCAGTTTTTGGCTCTTTATCAACTGGAATTCCGCGACCATCATCATGGACTTCAACGGAACCATCGGCTTCAAGATTGATTTCAATTTTCTTGCAATAGCCAGCTAAGGATTCATCGACAGAGTTATCGATAATCTCCCACAAGCAATGCATGAGGCCACGAGAATCAGTGGAGCCGATATACATACCTGGGCGTTTGCGAACTGCATCAAGGCCTTCAAGAACTGCTAAATCTTTTGCGGTATAGCTATCTTGCACATTTGTCGCAATATCTTTATCGGCCACGGGGCGAAAGGTTATCGGCGACTGCCCCATATCACCCGTAAGCGCGCCGATTGCGTCTCAAATAATGATAATCCCAGAAAGATTAGGCGATTCTCAGCAAAATAAATCAATTTTAACGAGCGGGGAATATCTAGACATGGTTTGATGTTCCATAGGAAGAAGTAATACCGAGATCGGAGAGAGATATGTCAGATCAGTTGCTGCTTGAATCAGTACCTCTTAACGCCCTTGACCGCTGCGATCGATGCGGAGCCCAGGCATATGTGCGGGCAGTACTTCTCAATGGCGGAGAGCTTATGTTCTGTGCCCATCACGGCAAGGAATACGCTGAAAAACTAAAGAGCGTTGCCGCAAAGATTCAGGATGAAACCGACAAGCTAGTAGAAACTCCTGCTATCTAAGTATTTGGTTGGGTAATCGCCTTATGGCTGCCATCACAATACGGCTTGTCTTTACTGAGTGAACAGCCGCAAAACTTCACGTTTTCACGGGTTTCAATCACATTTCCCTGCGCATCGACAAAATCAACTGCACCAAGAATCTTAATTGATCCACTTACTGGATTAATGTAAATAGTTGGATTAGCCATTTTTAATCCAAGTAATCGCGCAACACCTGGCTACGTGATGGGTGACGAAGTTTAGACATTGTCTTAGATTCAATCTGGCGGATACGTTCGCGTGTAACGCCGTATACCTTTCCGATTTCATCCAAAGTCTTTGGCTGTCCATCAGTTAAACCAAATCGCATTGCAACAACGCCAGCTTCACGCTCTGACAAAGTATCAAGAACTGAGTGCAACTGTTCTTGCAACAATGTAAATGACACAGCATCGGCAGGAACAACGGCCTCGGAGTCTTCAATGAGATCACCGAACTCGCTATCGCCTTCTTCACCCAACGGTGTATGAAGTGAAATAGGTTCGCGGCCATACTTTTGAACTTCAACAACCTTTTCAGGGGTCATATCAAGTTCTTTAGCTAACTCTTCTGGGGTCGGTTCGCGACCAAGATCTTGAAGCATCTGGCGCTGTACACGGGCTAACTTATTAATAACTTCAACCATGTGGACTGGAATACGGATTGTGCGCGCCTGGTCTGCCATTGCACGGGTAATAGCTTGGCGAATCCACCACGTTGCATATGTTGAGAACTTATAGCCCTTTGTGTAGTCGAACTTTTCAACTGCACGGATTAAGCCAAGGTTTCCCTCTTGAATTAAATCCAAGAACAACATGCCACGACCGGTGTAACGCTTAGCAAGAGATACAACTAAGCGAAGGTTGGCCTCAAGTAAGTGATTCTTTGCGCGCTTGCCATCTTCAACTAACCACTCAAGTTCGCGCTTTAATTTCTTTTCAATCTTCTTATCATTTTTTAACTTAGCACCGGCAAAAAGACCCACTTCTACGCGTGTAGCGAGCTCTACTTCAAGCTCAGCATTCAAAAGTGCAACACGGCCGATCTGCTTTAAATAATCCTTTACTGGGTCGGCAGTTGCACCGGCAGTCATAACAGTTTGCGCCGGAGCATCATCTTCTTCCGATGCCTTTAACGTAAATGCATCGGCTTCATTTCCAGATGCTTCTTCAGCTAAGTTAACAACGCGTGGCTGATTTCCCTTTTCATCGGCCTCTGAATCAACTAACTCAACAGCCTCTGCGATAAGTGTCTCAACGTCTTCGAGTTCAACTTCTTCGAGTTCAACTTCTTCACCATCAATCTTTACGACTTCAACTTTGCCGGCCTTTTCTTGTGGCTTAGCAACAGGAGCTGCAACTGGTGCTGCAACTAGCTTAGGTGCGATAAGTGCCAATTCAGTTTTCTTAAGAACTCGAGTTGGGGCACCTAAACCACTCTTGCGAAGCTTTTCAGCGACGATTGGAATTTCAATTGCTAACGCACGGGCTTCATCTACTAAATCTTTATCTGCCTTCTTAGGAATTCGATTGATCGATGTGACTCCACGAGATTCAAGTACGGCCAAGATTTCATTGTTGCGAGCTATCGCATTCTTAGCATCGACAATGGCCTGAACATCTTTAGCTGTAAGCTCTTTCTTTATTTCAATCTTCGCTGGTGCGGCCTTCTTAACGGGCGCAGCTTTCTTAATAACAGCTTTCTTTGCTGGTGCCGCCTTTTTTACTGCGGCTTTCTTTACCGGCGCTGCTTTTTTAACTGCGGCTTTCTTTACCGGCGCTGCTTTTTTCGCTGGTGCAGCTTTCTTAGCTGCAGCTTTCTGTACAGGTGCCGCCTTTTTTGCTGCGGTAACTTTCTTCACCTTGTTTTTGAGCGCACTAAATACAGCCACAGGTATCCTTTGGTTTTATCAGCGATGCGCGCTGATGCGATGGCTATATTATAATTTATCCACAGGCCAAAATGCACATC
>WLKQ01000057.1 GCA_009701185.1 Actinomycetota bacterium
AACTGCGAGTATCCATGCGGTGACGGAACGATTGCAAAGTTCGGTGCAGCTATGTCAACCATGGGCTATATGTCCGGCCACTTTACGGTGAAGGGATAAGGCGCGATGTCTGAACAAATGACTCCTCAAACACCACAGTGGTGGAAGAAACCTGACGTTAAGAAAACCGCAATTCTATGGGCCATATGCACCGTAGTAATCGGTTATGGCGGGGCACAGTTTAATATTCGAAATATTGTTAGCCCAGCGTCACTGACCATGAGTGGCGTAATCGATTTGATGCAGATTTTTACATGGGCTTCGGCTCCAGTTGCTGGGCTTGTAGCTGCAATCTGTTTAACGGTCTTAACTTCTAAGCGTCATTATGGTGATAATCCACCTGCTGATGCAGATCATGAAATCGCAAACTCACCTCGTGTAGTGGGATTATGGATCGTAGTGTCTTCAGTCCTCTGCTTATTTGCATTGGTTGCTGGCTTTATTGTCATTCAAAAAGATTCGGCTGAACTGCTCGATAGTGATGCGATCCAACTCAATGTGACTGGCCAACAGTGGTTATGGAGCATCGACTATCCAAATGGTGCCCGAAGTGAAGATGTATATCTGCCAGTAAATAAGCCAGTGGTCTTTCACGTCACTAGCGTGGATGTAAAGCATTCATTCTGGATTGTGCAAATGGGTATCAAAATTGATGCGAATCCAGGTTACACAACCGAGACAGCTGTGACTCCCAATAAAATTGGGGTATTTGATTTAAGGTGCGCAGAACTTTGTGGCCTATTGCATGCATACATGCAAACCAAAGTACACGTTGTAAGTCAGGCAGATTATGACGCTTGGCTCAATAACCATGCAGCGATTGAGAAGGGCGCATAATGACAACCGTAATGAGCAAACCAGTTTCAGCTCCAGGGAAATCGATTATAGAAAAACTCAATTTCTTTACTGCTCTCGCACTCGGTGCACTTAGCGCAATTGTTGTATGGCGGTTAGCTTTGCAATTCTTGCCGCAAGATACTGAAGTGCGTTTGTTTACTCGCGAAGATAAAATTACATTGCTATCCATGACGGCATGGTTTGTTGGCTTCATGACTGGAATCGGAGCCCTTGTTGGTCCATTCCGCTGGCTTATGGGTAAAGATTTAACCCATGAAGAAAATATGTTCTTGGCGGGTAAAGACATGGGCGTCAAGCGCTATTTCCGATATACAACTGATCATAAAGTTGTAGGAATCCAATACTTAGTAATTACGATGCTTATTTTCGGTATCGGTGGAATTTTAGCGATGCTCATTCGCACAAATTTAGGAACACCTGAAGGCGGCTGGATACATCCTCAGGCATATAACTCAATCGTAGGTACACATGGAATCGTGATGATTGTCGGAACAATCATCATGGTCACTGGACCTTTTGGAAACTTCATTATGCCAATCATGATTGGTGCCAGAGACATGGCATTTCCACGCTTAAATGCTTTGAGCTTCTGGCTCATCGTTGCCGCAGCAGTGCCTTTGCTATGGGGACAATTCTTAGGAGGCATTTCAACGGGATGGACTGCCTATAACCCATTAGCGAGCCAAGCTCCGTTGGGTATGGATGGATACATTATGTTCATCTGTATCTTTGCAATTTCAACAATGGTAGCTGGCGCCAATATCACCACAACCGTTGTGAAGATGCGTGCAAAGGGAATGACATGGAACCGCACACCAATCTTTATTTACGGTGTAGTCGCATCTGTTGCGCTCGCGCTACCAGCGTTCCCAGTCTTCTTTTTGTCGCAAGTACTATCTGCGATGGATCGCGCGCTTGATACTTCTTTCTATAACACTGCAGGCGGCGGAAGTGGGTGGTTATATGAAAACTTATTCTGGATTATGGGGCACCCCGAGGTTTATGTAATTTTAATTCCTGCGGTAGCCGCTCTTATGGAAATGGCACCAGTATTTACTCGCAACCCATTGTTTAGTTTTAACGTTGCAATTATGGGAATCGCAGGAATATCTGGTCTTTCAATATTGGTGTGGGCTCACCACATGTATATGTCAGGTTGGGCACCACTTCTTAATACACCGTTTATGTTGACTACCGAACTTATTTCAATTCCAACTGGAATGTTATTTTTAGTTCTGGTGGGCACACTCTGGCGCGGTCGATTGTGGATGACTATGCCGACGATGTCGATCTTTGCACTTCTATGGAACTTTATGATCGGTGGCATTACAGGCATCTACCTGTCAGATGTTCCAGCTGATGCCTTCTTACATGGCTCCATGTATGTGACTGCGCATTTCCACTACACACTTATGGGCGCAGGTTTAACCGGTGCACTTGCAGCTCTTGTTTATTGGTTCCCAGCAATGACGGGTCGCATGTTTGATAAAAAACTAAGCTGGATTTCATTCTGGATGGTACAAATCGGCTTTAATATCGCCTTTATTGGCATGTTTACTGTTGGTCTGGCCGGTCAGCCACGACGTGTTGAAGCGTATGCATCGACTTTTAATACTGGAAACATGATTACAACTGGCGGAGCATATTTAATTATGACCGGCATGCTGGTCTTACTTTACGGAGTTATTTCATCATGGAGGAGCGGTGTTATTGCGCCTAAGAATCCATGGCAAGCAAAAACTCTTGAATGGACAGTTGGATATCCAGTTCCACTTGAGAACTTTGATGTTCTTCCGGTAGTAACTTCTGATCCTTACGGCTATGGAAAGGCAAAGTCATGAGCGTCGAGACACATGCACACCACGAACACCCCGACGTAGTTGGAAGTCGCAATCGGCTTGGTGTAGTTCTCTTATTAGTAGCAGACATAGCATTTGCTTTGAGCATGATCTTTGTCTATTTCTATCTACGCCAACAAAATGTAAACGATATGTGGTTGCCTGCAGCAACGTCTGAGCATCCAGCAATTACTCCACTGGCTTCAGGTGCTGGCTGGACCGTAACTGCGATTGCAGCCTTTGGTTTACTCGCTCATTTCTATGGCCTTAAAGGCGTACGTGCCGGAAACCAAACCCAATTGAAGTTGGGTTCTCTGGTTGCTTTAGTTGCATCAATAGCAGCAATCGTCTATCAATTTAATACGATTGCCACAGCACCATTTACTTTCTCTGATGGTGCCTATGTTTCATGTTTCTATATGTTTGCGATTCTAAACTTTGTCCATATTATGCTGACAATCTTTATTTCGCTTGGAAACTGGAATCGTGCGCGTCTTGGAATCTATAAGTCAGATCACTGGCATGTAGACATCGTTAATGTTTGGTGGGTTTGGATGGTTGTGTCATCATTGCTAGGTGCCTTTGCCCTCAGCCACCCATAAAAATAGTTCTAACTGGATCAGCCTCTACATCGCCTTAGGCGTTGTCTGGGGCTGTTCCTTTATCTTCATTAAGTTGGGCCTTGAGTTCCTAACCCCTATTGGTGTGGCTTTTGGGCGGGTATCACTGGGTGCGTTGACCTTAGTCTTTTGGGCCCGCTTTAAAGGGATTGATCTACCTACCAATAAAAAACTCTGGTTTCATCTTTGGGTAGTAGCACTTCTACTGAATGTAGTTCCTGGGTTTTTGTTTGCTTTTGCCGAAACAAAAGTGACATCGATTTTAGCTGGAATTATTAACGCAGTCACTCCTTTGATGACCCTGCTGGCAATCATGATTGCTTTTCGTGAAGAAAGACCTAAGAACTATCAAGTGCTTGGATTATTAACCGGCTTTGTTGGAGTACTTACCGTTCTAGGCGCATGGAAAGGCTTAGGAACAAATCCTTTAATTGCAGTGTTAGCACTTTTGTTAGCAGTGACTTGTTATGGAGTTTCTTTCCCGTATTCTCGTAAATATGTTTTGCCACACAAATTAAAGCCTGAGGCAATCGCAGCTGCACAAGTCTCGATGGGAGCACTTACGCTTTTGCCTTTTTATCTTGTGGATGGAATTGCTAAAGATGAATATCGCCCCGGACCAGTATTTGCAATGATTGCACTCGGAGTATTTGGCAGTGGATTTGCATATATTTGGAACTTCAAGATCATGGAAGCTGCAGGAAGCGCGATTGCAAGCACCGTAACGTATGTAACTCCGGTAGTTGCAGTAATAGTTGGAATCATTTTTCTAGGCGAGCAGGTAAGTTGGTATGAACCTTTAGGTGCAACTATTGTTCTAATTGGTGCGGCTATTGGTCAGGGGCGTATTAAAACCTTTAATCGATGATAAAGCCATCGTGAATAGGTCCAAGATCTATACCTGCCGCGGTGTGATTGCTTTCTTCACCACGAGCTAGTTGCGCAGCATGGGCTTTGTTATGCCAGCGCTCCTCGATTTTGCCGTATTTCCACAGCAATAATGCGATGCTCCACACAACTACAAATGAACCCACAATAAAGTAGCCCGCATTGTTCAGGTTAAATGCCAAGGCGTAGTCCCAAAAACCACCAGTGAGATTGAGTTGTCGTGCAAATACTTGGCATAGTTCTAATCCACCAACAAAGAATGCAACCGAGACAGATAAGCCAGTAATAATGATGTTGTAGTAAACCTTGCGAACAGGCTTTGAGAAAGCCCAACCATATGCAAAGTTCATAAATGAACCATCGATGGTATCGAGCAGGCTCATTCCTCCAGCGAAAAATAGAGGAAGTGAAATTATTGCCCACCAGGGTAAACCAGCGATGACGGATGATCCTGCTAAAACAAGTAAGCCAATCTCTGTTGCAGTATCAAAGCCTAAGCCGAACAAAATACCCAGTGGATACATTTTCCACGATGCATCAATTCGTCGAGCGATTGGCCCAAAGAAGCGCATGAGGAATCCGCGAGAGTCTAAGTGTTTTTCTAACTCTTCTTCGTTGTAAGTGCCTTTTCGCATTTGGATAAAAACTTTAACGATAGAAACTAAAATAATGAGATTTAAAATTGCAATTAGCATCAAGAAAGTTCCGCTTACAGATGTGCCGATTAATCCTGTGTAATGGTGAAGCGAGGAGTTTTCATCTTTGAGTTGAGAGCCAAGTGCTTTAATTCCAAAGTTGAGTAGCATCGCTAAAACGAACACGACAGATGAGTGCCCAAGCGAGAAAAAGAAGCCAACAGCTAAGGGACGCTTTCCTTCAGACATCAACTTACGTGTTGTGTTATCAATCGCGCTGATGTGGTCAGCATCGAATGCATGACGCATGCCAAGTGTGTAAGCAAGAGCGGCAGTTCCCCAACCAAACAGGGATCCGTCACTAAGAATGTAATTGCCCGTTGTGGCCTTCCACATGAGTAGAGCGCCAGAGACATGTAAGAAGAGGATGAAGCCAAACATCCCCGCCATACGCCTCCACTCGTCCCTAGTTAGACGTTGAGGGGCAGGGGCTGGCTTAGCTATAACGACGTTCATGAGCCCCCTAGATGCAAATCATTTGCAGATAGAAAGTGTAAAACAGCTAGAAACGACTGTCTATTTGAAATCAACCTACAGTTAGGCCTGTGAAGCTGCTGATCAGCCTAAGTCTGCTCCTTGGGTTACTTACCCCTATACCGGCGCAGGCACAGAGCTGTGGTTGGGATCAAAAGCCTGGTTGGGTAGCTCGCGAGAATCTTCGCGTGGGGCACAGTGATTGGGCTAAAGATGTGCCGCTGCGTCTGAGCGCTGATTTTTCACGTCGCAAGAAGATGCCGCGCATTGAAGGTTACTTGGATGCAACAAGTATTGGATGTGGGTCAACTACGAAACTGACAATCATCGGGGCTAGTTCGGCAAATATCGCGATATATCGAATCGGTTATTACCAAGGTAAAGGCGCTCGCTTGGTGGCAACAATTAAATCAGCGCGTAGCATTACTGCAACTTCAAAAACCCCACCGGGCCAGTATTTAGTAAAACTAACATCGCCCCGACGTGCATCAACTTTTATTCCACTTGTTATTCGCTCAACAAAGAATGTAAGCGACATAACTTTTGTTTCATCGGTAATGACATGGCAGGCATATAACCAGTGGGGTGGTTATTCACTGTACAAAGGCTCCGATGGAAAAAGTGAAACTAAGAGTCAACAAGTTTCATTTAATCGTCCCTACGATGGGGATGGTGCAGGTCAATTTAGATACATGGAACAGCCACTCGTAACGTTGATTGAGAAGTTAGGAATAGATACACAGTACATAACTGATATCGATCTCGACCATGCATCTGAGATTTCTTCACAGTCAATAGTTTTTGGTGGGCATAGCGAATACTGGACGCAACAAATGCGTAAGCAAGTAGAGCAAGCAGTTGCTTCTGGAGTGAACTTACTTATTTTTGGAGGAAATACCGCTTATGCGCAAACAGAATTACAAAACCGGGAGCTAATAGGACGCCTTCCTTATCGCGATCTAGGTAATCCCGAATCACTATTAATCGGTTCTCAATACTTTGCTCTGGGGATTAAGAAAGATTTGGAGTCTCAAAATAAATGGCCGTTTTCAGTGTTAGGAGAAAATGCAGTCATTAAAGGTGTTTATGGATATGAAGCAGATACGGCTATGGGAACCAAGGGTCCGGGGGTAGAAATTTTGGCACGGGCGACTATAAGTCCCACAGAAAAGGGCTGGGTTGCAATGTCTACCTATTACAGCGCTCCAAGCGGTGCCAGCGTCTTAAATATGGGTACAAATGGCTGGGTGTGTGCCATGGAGAACCTATGTCCGTGGGGCCACACCTTTGATACGCAAACGCAGAATCAGATTCAGGCAGTTACATTGGCGGTATTAAGGGCGGCACACTCTGGAAAATGGAGGGTGGCTCAGATTGAAATTCCCACGCGATTGTAAGAATTTGCGTATAGAGTCACGTAAAGAGTTTGCACAGGAGAGGCGGGCTGCGTGAGCGAAGACGATGACATGGAAGAAATTATCACAGAGGAGATGCTCTGGGATCGGATTCCTGAAGTCGATGGCGAAGAACGTGCCAGCACGTACTACGAACTCAGCGCTCGCATCTATGCACGCGGTCAGTATGACGAGGCTTTAGCTTTAGCTGAAACCGCCCGTGATATTTATTCAACATTAGGTGTTAATGCTCCTAGTGAAGGTTTAGCACAAGCCTATTCAGCTATCGGCTACAACCTTAATCAATTAAAACGTATGGATGAAGCTGCGCATGCGATGAGCAAGGCCGTTGAAATCTTGCGCGAAAATAAATCTCCTATTGCTTTAGAGCTTGCCTGCACACTAGGCGAGTGGTGGTACACATCAAAGCAATATGACAAAGTAGTCCAGACCATGAGTGAATGTGCTCAAGAGCATTTAGTTGATGGAAATGAAATTGGCGCGGCAAATGATCTTCACTTAATTGGATGTGCAGAACGCGAACTTAAGAACTATGAAAAAGCCTTCGAATCTTTCAAAGAGGCACGCATATTATTTAAGCGAAATAAAGAAGTTATTCACGTTGCACGATGTGATCAAAAGATGGCCTCATGTCTTATTGAGCTAAATGAGGGTGAGCTTGCACTTGAAACCGCCCGCAAAGCCGTTGATGTCTTTGAAACTGGACACGACCACCGCCGTGAAACCTTTGCCCTTTTTGAGTTTGGCAAAGCCCAAGTCCTCTTGGAGAAATTCGATGATGGATTAGCAACTCTGGAACAAGTTCTCTCGGTAGTCAGCGAAGATGAACCTAAGGATTTTGAATTTATCATCGATGTTGAATCCCGTATTGCAAAAATCGTTCGGATGCAGGGGCGCATAGAAGAGGCCGATGAGATTGAACGACGACTAAAGTCGGTTCAGGAAGCTTTAGAAGAAGAGCCAGAGGCTTGATTCAGCGCTTAAAAACTCTGCCCGAGATAAGAATTACGATGGTCTGTCTGGGAAATATTTGTCGTTCTCCTATGGCCGCTGCTGTTCTAGCAAACCGCACTGCTAATTGGACTACGCCCACAATCACCGTAGATAGTTCTGGCACAGGTGCATGGCATATAGGACAAGGTGCTCATCCAACATCTCAAAAAGTATGGGAGGCCGCTGGTTATAAACACAAACACAAAGCACGACAGTTTAAATCCACGGATTTTTTTACTACCGATTTGATCCTGGTAATGGATTCAAGCAACTTTAAGAATATAAATGACTTAGCTCTTGATGACGAATCTAGAAGCAAAGTCTTTTATCTGCGAAGTTTTGATAAAACTCTGCAGGCAATTGATCCGCATTCACATGACTACTTTAAATTAGAAGTTCCTGATCCGTACAATCAATCGATTGAGGCCTATCAAGAGGTTTTGCTTATGATCGAACAGGCCGTAGATGGCTTGTTGCAAGAGTTAGCGCACCAATAAGCGCTCCTCCGGCAGCAATAATGAGTGGCCACTGAATGTCGCCCTTAGA